>JBEDKU010000600.1:0-23242 GCA_041172045.1 Verrucomicrobiota bacterium
GGCTTACGCTCCGCTCCAGCCGCCTCTTGGCAGCATCTACCCGAACAAGATCACCCCAAAAAACACCAACAACCAACCAGAACTCTCATAAAGGTTGGATCAAGGAATGGGGGCACTCCACCGGGACAGGGGCGAAACTGATGGTCTGCGCGGCGCCCTCGTTGTTTGGCACCAGTCTGACGGCCGCCGGCTGGACGCCGAAGCGCACACCACCGGCGGGCGGGTGCCGCACCGCAAGGTAACTCGCGGCTCCGGTCTTCCACGTGCGATCGAGCGCGATGCGGAAACGCCCGTCGCCGACGGGGGCGAAAGGGCCGCAGAGCCACTCGGCGGCAGGTGCTGCCGGCGGTTTGGCAAGTGGCGCGCCGGCCCCCACAAACGAATCTGGAATGGATTGCAGAAACCCGGAGGCCACGGCGAACTCCGAATCCGTGGTGACGGTGATTTCGGTGACGGAGTTAAAGGAAAACGGACTAACCACGCAGTTTGCCATCGCTGTGACCATTGGCATGGCGGTGGCCGCATTCCAGTCCACGGCAGCGAACGCTTGCGCCCCGCGGGCGGTGGCTTCGTCAAAGAACCATGGCCGGGAGCGTTCGGCGGTTGCGGCCTCGGCATACGGCGTGACCGGCGCGTTCCCGCGGCCCGGCAGCGGCAGGTCGGCGAGCACGCCGCGGTCAAGCGACACCGGCTTGACCGCCGGGCCGCCATCGTCGGAGAGTCGGGCGCGGCAAGCGGAGTTGATGTAAAGCGCGAAGTATTCCGTCAGAGCGTCGGTGCAGTAGAAGTGCCCGCTGCCAGGCTCGACGACGATGCTCAGCGGCCAGTCCGCTTTCATGCGATCATTCACCCAGCCCTGATAGTTGAAGCTGGCGGGCTTCCAGTGTTCGCGCGGATCCTTGGCCGTTTGCCCCCATTCCTGCGCGGTGCCGAGAGTCCAAAGCATAGGCACGGTTTTGTTCTCCGGTGGATGCGGATTCTTGACGCAGATGGCCGCGATGCAGCGCTCCGGTTTCTGATCGACCATGCCGCAGACCATCAACAGATGGCCGGACTCGCCGACGGGCAGCCACGGCGCGGTGGCGATTTCCGAGTAGCCGGAATTCTCCGCGAGCTGATCCAACATTTTTTGGAAAAACGCGATCTGAAGATCGTCACGACCTTTGGTATGTTTCGCAAAGTTCCAAAAGGTGGGAACGCTCCAGACGAGCCCGAGATCATTCTCCTCACAGGCGCGCCGAATCGCCGCATGGCCTGCGAGCCGGTGCTCCGGGACATTGGTGGCCATGATGACGAGACCGCGAACTCTTTGGCATTTCTCGGGAATCCATAGATAGAGCGTGCCCTTGGAGGTCGAGCCATCGGGCCAAGTGTCGTTCACGCCGCTGGCGCTGAATTGGAACACTTGGTTCTCCGGAGATGGCTCGGCGAAACCGCGCGATATTATCTGGGCGACGAGAATGATTGATAGAAAGACACGGATCATCTTTGTTGAAAGTTCCGGAGGGTGGATCAGGGTTTGCGGGCGGGCCACGCTGGCGGGTCTGAGATCGTTAAGGAAGATTCGCCCTTCAGCCAGCCGAGCGAGACAAGAAACCGGTCCCCAGCACGGATGGCCTCCACCACGACGGGTTCCGGCCAGCGGTATCCCGCCAGCACGAAGGCGTGGCCGATGTTGTCTTCATAAATGACCCGGTCACAGCGGCTGCCGGCAGCGCGCGAGGCGGCGGCGAAACGTTCCGCCTGAATCACGGACACCACATGATCGGCGCGGCCGTGAAGGATGATCGAGGGAGCTTGTCCCGACTTGATGTGGAAGATCGGTGACAAGGAGCGAGCGAGCGCGACGTCCTCCGGAGCGGCAGGCAGCGGCGATTTTTTGTTAGCGAGGGCCGCGCCTCCCACCGCATAGCGGATCCAATCGCCCTCGGTCATGTCCACGATGGGATTGAAGAGCAGCATGGCGTTCGGCCGGGATGAGATGTCCTCGTCCGGAAGCGTGCCCAACGCTGCGGCGAGATGCCCGCCCGCCGAGTCTCCGGCGACGGCGATGCGATCGGGATCGATTCCTAGGTCTGCCGCATGCTCGCGCAGATAGGTCATCGCGCTGCGGCAGTCGGCCAGGCAATCCGCCACCGTGACCTTTCCCGGGCTGGCAAGTCGATAGACGAGGTTTGCCGCGAACATCCCCCGCTCCGCGAAATAGCGGGCATGCGGCGTGGTCGCCTCCGTGGTGCCGCCGACCCACGCGCCACCGTGGATCCAGAGGATCGCGGGATGTCGCTCGCCCTCCGGAACTCTGGTGGGACGGAAGAGTTCGAGCTTTACCTCCTGATCACCCACCCGTTTCACGACCACGGTTTCAGGCGCAGGTGCGGATGGCCCCATGAAACTTGCGAGAGGTGCAGCGTTGCCGATGGCGGCAAGCCCCATGAGCGTTAGAAAGAAAAGAAGGCGGAAATTCATGGCTCTGAAGGTGCGATGCGTTCGGATGGCGCGCGGTGTATGATCCCGCTGGAAACGCTCACCGGCCGGTCATCGGAAACGAGAGCGAACCACTCAGCAGCTTCATGGGGCAGCTTGGCCTGGTAGAAATTTCCACCGATCAGCGTCGCCGGGATCGCGATCCATTCGCGCTTGGTCACATCGTCAGCACGCGGAGCTGCCGGGCTGGCCTTGGCCCAATACACCTGGGCTTGAATCAATGGCCGCGGGGCGGTGACCGTGAATCGGGCGAGGCTGGGTTCTGCTGGAGGCTGCGGTCTAACCACGGGAAATGGTTTGCCCTCTCCCTTGAGGTGGTAATCAAAATACGGAACTTCCATGGCAAGCCAGTTCGCCTTCTGGCCGCTGGGTGTCGGGTAGGGCTGAAATGCCGTCGGAGTGAAAGGTTCCCCGGGAGCCGTCTCAAAAACACTCCCGCCGGGAACGGGAAGATTGTGGTTGGCATTCGGCGCGAAGACCTGGTTTTTCTCTCCAAGAATCGCATCGAGCGTGGCTTGGACCGCCAGCGGGTAGCCGAAAAAATCATTGGTGGCGGCCGCATGAAAAAAGGCCGCCTTGATCCCGGGCGCGCGTCTGCCGGCGTCCAGATGCTTGAGCCAAAGCGCCTGCTCGGACGGGGGCATCCGGCCAACGTTCGAACGAGGCAGTTTGGGATTGTATGCCTCCCGCTGTTGCATCGACCCGAGATCGAAGAAACCACAACCATACAAGGCGAAGCCGGCGCGCACCCGCTCACCTGCCAGGCCGCAAACCATTGTCGTCATGTAGCCGCCCCAGGAAATCCCTACCACCCCGATGCGGGTGACATCCACATTCGGCTGCGAACCCAGCAGATCCAGCGACTTCACCGCGCTGAGCACGGCATCGAAAATCACGCTCGCGCTGGCGTCCGGCTCCGCCACCCAGCGACCTTCGCCATACTTGAGATCGCTCCAGGGGCCATGGGTATTCTTGATTTTTCCCGGCTCCGCGATGCCAGGAAGATCCGGTGCCACCGCCACGTAGCCGCGCCGAGCCCAGGCGATCGCTTTGTCCACCTCCGCGGAACCTCCTCCACCGTGCAGCACCAGCAGCCCGGGGTATTTGCCGGGAGCTACCGGTGATGCGACCACGGCAAAAATCTCGTTGTCATTCCTCGACCGGAAAACCAAACGCCGCACGGTGATATTCCCGGGGATTACCTCGTTTTTCATGGTTTCCCGCAGAATCTCCGGCGGCTTGCCGTCAAGATACGGGAGAAATGGATCTGCCGCGTCTTCACCTCCAGGCGCGGCTGCCGAACTCAACACGAAAGCAAGGAAGATGGACGATAGAACTTTCATGAGCGGATTTCAACGGTGCGGATTTCCCTGCTCATCCAACAGATCGCCAAGGACAATAATTTGTCCGACGGAGAAGGTGTTGTTTTGATACTTCTCCGGGTTGTCGCGGAAATCCTGATCGGCCTTTTTCACCGCGAGCAATTTCTCCTTCGGCGGAACTTCATCCAACAGGGTCCAGGTGACGGTGTGATCGCCCATCGGCACGGCGGGCAGCGGTGAACCGACATAGACCCAGGCATTGGCATAGACGGTGAAGAGCGTTTGTTTAACAGGTGTCTTGTCATCCATGCGGATGCTCACCACGCCGGAGTCGGGTCCCTCCATGCCCTTGATGCCGATGTGGGTGCCGCGGAACCGAACCGTGACGGACGAGCCGGGGGTTCCGGTTCGATAGAGGTGGGGAAACCACGAGTAGAAACGTTTCCCGAAGCGGCGGCAGCCGGGGCCGTCGGCGGCGGTTAGCTTGTCCCAAGTGCCGGAAAACGTGGCGTTTCCCTCGGCAGCGATGGTTTTCGCCTTCTCCCATGGGATGGAGGAAAGCGCTTTGGGCATCGGGTGAACTGTTGATTTGGTGTTGGACCTGAGTTTCTCCAAACCACGGATGGCGGCGGCTCCGTTGAGCGCGTGACCGGTTTCCGAGGGATGTGTTCCATCGTTGGAGAAAATGACGCGGCCCTGCGCATCCTTGTCACCGGGGCTTTTCGGCGCGGTGAAGACAAGGTTGTCCTCCTTCGCCATTCGGGCGGCCTCCACGCCCATGTGGATGGTCGGGATCCCGTAGTGTTCGGCGATGGATTCGTGAAGGGAGACCGACGCGCTGAATTTCCCCTGATTGAGCAGCTCCACACCCGACGAGTGCAAGGTGTAGGCAAGACAGACATCGGTGTCCGGCTTGCTCGCCCGCAGCTTGCGGATGATGCCCTCGAGTGCTCCCGCGACTTCAGCCGGGCGATCCCTAACGTCCGCCACGTCATTGAGGGAAAACTCGATGAAAACCGCATCCGGCTTTTGCGCGACGAGGTCATGGTCCGCGCGGAATACTCCGATCAGAGAACCCGAACCGCCGAGGCTGGCATTGAGTTCGGTGATCTTCGCCTTGGGATATTGATTGCGGAACCAGTCGAGCGTGAAGTTCCGCCAACCGGGACCGGCGGTGATGCTGCCGCCATAGTAGGCGATGGTGACCGGTTCGCCCTTTTCGAGTTTGGCAAAAAGGTTGGGCATGCCGGCGCGCAAGGTGATGTCGGCGGCGGGGCGCAGTTCGATTTTCGAGGCCTTTTCAGCCTCGGCGTTGATCTTCGCGTAATCGTTCTCAATGCCAAGGCGCTCGGTGGAGGGCTGCTGGGCGTGCAGCAGGCTGGCGAACGCTGCGACCACAATGATAGAGGATGGATTCATAGGAGTTGATGGCTGGATTTACGGATCGATGAGTGACCGACCACCGCGACTGGCGCTCAGGCGGGTGCGCCTGTCTTCTCCGATGGCGAAGCGCAGGGTGTCACTCTGGGTGGCAAATACAACGGTGGCGGTTCCCGCAGCCGCGTCGCATTTCACGGTCGGCAGCGGATCACCCGCGCGCATCGGCAGCAACAGCATGCGGAAGTTGACCGAGGAGGCCCGCCGGTTGACGAGCAGGCGGTCATGATAGAGCGGTTTGCCACTGCGGTCGGGCGGGCCGGGCGCGGTTTCCACCTCGATGAGCGGTCTCCCGGACCCGGCGCTCGCGTCCATGCCGAGTGCGGTCACCAAGAGCAGCGGTTCGCCGGGCACTGGTGCGAGCGCTGGCTTGGCTTCGTTGGATTGCAAATCCGGATCGGCCTCACGCCATGCCAGCGCGAGCTGATTCGCGGCAAGTCCGGCAACGTCGGCTTTCCAGACGCCGCCGTTGAGCATCGCGACCCACTGATAGAGATGCGGTGCGTCGTCCTTGTTCAAATCATCGATCACGACTCCGTAGGGATGCGAACCGCGGATGAGCGCGGTGCTGCGGAAGACATGTTTCATCGGATTGAACGGCGCGCGGGCGGTTGGGATGTAGTTCGAGTAGTTGTAGTTGCTCCACCAGGGGCGCAGTTTGTAACGCGAGGTGCCCGCCCAGATGCGGAGATTCTCCGCGGAGGGTTCGAGTTCCCAGCCCATCGCCTTGAACTCGGGAGTCCAGACCTGCGGCGGTTGGGTGTTCCAGCGCCACGAGTAGGCGTCGGTGAGGTCGGCGCTGGCGATTGACGCGTTTTCTCCGAGCTTCGCGCCGAGGTATTTCGCCGCGGCATTGTAGCCGTTGGTCGCGCCGGGAATGTTCTCGGCCTCGGATTTCCCATCCACCTGCACGAGATTGAAGAGCTTCCCGTCGTATGCCTGATGGAAGGGCGACTGCGTGAACCAATCCACGCCCAGCGCGGAGAAATGGAACATGCCTGCATCCGCATGGTGGTGGCCCGCGCCCAGATAATGGTTTGGCCGGACATAAAGGTGCATCCATGCCGCCTCGGGCGAGCGATCGCTGTAACTGGAGAAGGCACCGGAGAAAGGCGCGCTGAAATCCAACGGCAGCTTGAGATCGGCGCGGGTGGTTTCCCTCACGTCCGCGTCATACAGGACGTTGCGCGCCATGCCCGGATAGGTCGGGCCGGGCAGCCGCAGGCGCTTGAGGGCGGGCACCAGCTTTCGATAGCCCCCGGCTGGGAATTCTTCGGGCGGCAGCAGGAGATTCCGGTCGTTCGGATCCGCCCCCGCTTCGTTGATGAAGGTGGTCAGCCAGTAGTCGGCCAGCCGGTCTTCCGGATAGAATGTCTTCCATTGGGCCGCCAGGTAGCGCGAGAGTTTCTGGCGGCTGTAGGGGCCGTATTGGGTGCCGCTGTTGACCATCACGCGACCGCTCGGCGAAGTCATCTGGATGGAACCTTCGAGAAGTTTCCTCCAATGCGGGTGGCCGAAGAGGTTCTCGCCGCGCCGGGCCAGGATCACCATGGAGAGCAGTTGGAACTGCAGGGCTCCGGGACTTTTGCCGGTGCTTTCAAACAGAATACCGCTGCTATCGATCCCCCAGTCGCAGAACGCCCGCGCGCTTTCCGCTCCGGACGCGTAGGCCTCCGCATCGAAGCCGGGAAGGCCTTCGATCGCCGCCACCGCGATGAAATGCGAAAGATCCCAACTCATCCAGTTCACGTCGCGAAACCTCAGCGGCCCGTCCTGACCGTGCGACCGGCGGCCATAGGTCGCCTTGGCGATCACGCGGCGCATGAGGTCCTTTTCCTCCGCGTTCATCCATTTTCCGGCCAGATCCAGCGCAAGCCCGAGATTCATGTGCCCCACCAGGCCGTGGATGTTGCGCCAATGCGTGCGGGCGCCCACCGCGTTCAGTTCGTGGAGCGAGCCATCGGGCAACTTCAGGGAAGAACCGAATTCGGAGTCGCTCAGCTTGAGCCATTCGTCGATCAGCGGCTCACGGAGTTGATAGTAGTTCGCCACCGCCGCAGCCACCTGGCGGCCGTGTTCCTCATCGCCAGCGAGCAAACAGTAGAGCGCCATCGAGGTCAGGCACTCGGGCACGTAGGCGACATGTGAGTTGAAAATCCCCTGTTTCTGCCCCTTGAACTGTTGGGCCGTGGTGAAAGTGGCGATCTGCTCCGGACGCACGTCATCCGGCCATTCCAGACCGGTGAGGTCGCCCGTTGCGAGCTTGCGGAAAACCTTTCCGTCACTCGTCGATGGATCCCAGAAGCTCTTGGCAAACAGGCTCTCCATCTCGGTGAGCGACATCCGGCCCACGGTGGTGGCCTTCACCCGTGCGGCGAGCAACGGCACGTCCCCGGCGGTGAAAAGCAGTCGCGGATAGACCCCGGGCGGCGGCACTTCCGATCCTAATATACTCCGGTCGAAGCCGCTGAAATCATGGTCCTTCTCCGGTGCGGTGGTCCATTCGGTTTCCGGGCCGTTCAGAATGGCCAGTTGCTCCGGCGTGACTTTCACATGATCGGTCCATTTGCCTTGCCGCGAGAGATTCGGGATCGCCGTGGTCGCGATTTCAGGGTCGGCGAATTTTTCCGGCGTGTCGAAAAGCGCGATCACCGAATCCAGAAGCGCCTGCTCGCCCGGCCCGAAGGAAATCCCGCTTTTCCCCAGATAGATCAAGCCACGGAGATGCCGCGTGATCACCAGTCCATGCTTGGCGGCGAGATCATCCAGTGCTTGATAGACGGCACCGCGCACTTTCAGCGTGCGGACATTTCCCACAGTCGCGTTTGCTCGAGGAATCTCTTTCCCAGCCGACATCTCCGCGGGTGTGTAAACCCAGCGGTCCGCGATGGCGGCGAGATCCCCGGGTACCGGCGGCGGGTTGATTTCCGTCTCTCCCACAAGCGCCGCAAACGGGCCCGGCACATACACCACGCCGTCCTTCAGCACCGCCTCGGCGCGCAGCAGGTCCTTGTCATCGAGGCGGACCCGCAAGCCGCCCACGTAGCCATAACGGCTGCCGGGAAAGACGGCGATTCCTCCCCGGATCTTCGCCAGCGCGGCGGCATCCGCGGATCTCGTGTAGGGAAGGCCGCGATCCTGCGGCGGAGGCTGCAGGGGGGCCGGTTGGGAAACTGCGGGATGCATCTGCGCGAGCAGGCAGATGGCTCCGGTCACGAGCATGGGTTGGCGAAAGATCATGGGCGCATGACTTACGCAATCGTGCGCTGGAAATTCCTCACCACAAAGGGGGCGAATTTGCGGCAGAGGCGGGTGATTTTACGGCGATGGACGGGTCCCATCAATCGCTTTTCGCGGGTGTGATCCTGACCTCGGACCCGAAAACGGTGAGCAGCGGGTGCTTCACCTTGGCGCGAAGTTCATAGGCGCGGTCGGCCTTCAATCCCTCGACCGGAATCACGAAATCCCCTGTCGCAGCAAGCGAACGCACGGGCGTGGCAATCCAGTTTTCGAGACGCTCGTTCACGTCGAGGCCGGTGATGTCGCGGTATTCGGCACTGGCCTCCACGGTGTTGGCGTCGCCTAGCGAATGCAGCCTGCACCGCAGTTCCACCATGCCGTCGGCGGCCCTGCCGGCGGCCAGACTCTCCACCCGCGGCGGCACCAGCGCGGGTTCCACATGGGTGAGCTTGATCACCACCGGATTGGGCCACTTGCGGTCGTTGTAAAGCCGCTGCGCCCGCATGGCCCGGATCTTCAGACCGACATCCGTTTGTTCGATCGTCGTCTGCGGCACAATATCGGCCTGGTATTCGAGCACCTTGTCGTTCTGGCCGAGTACGCTGGCTTTTGTTTGAGCGGTCGCCCTCACCGAGTGGAGCACGAGGTCCTTCCATTCGCCGTGTTTCCAGCGGTCCTTCGACTTCACGATCACATACACCGTGCCGGACTTGCGGTCGTGGGTGAACCAGAGATCGTTCTCGTTGGTGACGATCCACGGTCGTACGCCGTAGATGCACTCGCCGTTGACGAACATCCAGAGGGCGACCTCGCGCAGCCGTTCCTCCTGTTCGATGGGCAGCTCGCCATCGGGCTTCGGTCCCACGTTGAGCAGGAAATTTCCGCCTTTCGCACGGGTTTCTATCAACTTGCGGATGATCTCTCCACCGGACATGTAAACTTCGTTAGTGGCCTTGTATTGCCACTGGGTCCCCATGGTCAGGCAGGATTCCCACGCCTCGTCGATGGGGGTGCCGGGGATGTGCTGTTCGGGAGTCCGGATCGCGCCGCGGGTGACCACGGTGTCCGGTTGAAGGTCCCACGCGAGATCGGTCAGCCCGTCCGTTTCTCCGTCGAAGAACACCATGTCGATCTTGCCGTAGCCGGTCATCAGTTCGCGGAGCTGGGCCTGATTGTGTTTCATCAAGCCGGGATGGTTGCGTGGTTGGACCGCTTCGATCTGACGCTGGATGGTGATGTTGTTTGCCCGCAGCCACCAGAAATCATCCGGCGAGAAATACACGCCGGCGGAGATCCCCTGCGCCCGGAAGGCATCGAAGACCTCTTCACTGATGTCCCTTTTGAAAGGAGTGTGCATGATACTGAAGTCGGTGGTCTTCGTGTCATACATGCAGAAACCCGAATGATGTTTGGTGGTGAACATCACGTATTTCATGCCCGCCAGTTTGGCGAGGCTCGCCCAGTCCTGCGGGTGGAACTTGCGGGGATTGAAGGTTTTGGGGAGTTCGTTCACGAAACGATCAAGGTAGTCGTCATCGGCACCCACCATCGAGTGGCTGATGACCGAACCGAGCTGGCTGTCGTGACTCCAGTGAATGAACATGCCGAAGCCAAGATCGCGGAACCACTCGAGGCGTTCCGCCTTGTTGCGGGAGTTGGCGACGGGCTCCACGGCGAAAGCGGATGTGGCGACAAGAAGCGTGAGTAACAAACAGGTTTTCATGGGATGGGGTGGGTTCAAGCAAGCGGTTGATAGTCGAAATAATCGAAGTCCGCCCATGCGGAACGGTCGGACAAGTCCTGGCAGCAGACACCCCAGAAAGTCCCGGTGAAATTGCTGTGGGGAGAAACCCAGTCGCCCAGCATCGTCGCTTCGAAGACGTGGTCCACGACGTGCCATTCGATCCCGTCGGTGGACCAGGAGAAGCGCAGTTCGGCGAAGTTGATTTTCATCCGCAGGAACAATTTTTCCGCAGCGGCGAGCGGGAGTTCCGCGGCGTGGACCTGGCTGAGCTGTGTGTTCTCCGAAGAAATCACGCCGAGCTTCACCATTCCGTCTCCCGCCGAGGTGACGCGGAAATAGTGATAGTGAAAGCGGTCGTAATAAGCGATCAGCCCGGCCGATTGTTTGAAGTTCCATGGCTGGAAGGAAAGGCAGGTTTCCGCGCTGGCATGGAAATGCTGTAAGCGCCGTGCCAGCAGGCTTTGATCGAATGGCGACGCGAGCGAGTCCCGACCGCGTAGACTCAACCAGCCGTCGTGGCGGTTGAGCGAAAGCCACGACTCATCCGGTGGCTCGCGCAGCGTCTGGAAATGGGGATTGAACAACGGTGCGTCGAAATCATCGCGCAGCACATCCAAGGGCCACGGGTGCGATGTCAGATCACAAACCACGGTGTCGCGCGGCGAGTTGCCACCGTCGGCGAGGCGCGGCCAGCCATCGGCGTCCCAGCGGAGCTTTTGAATCGCAGTCTCACGGCCGAGCGGGACACTTTTATTGGCCTCCCTCTCCATCACCGGACGACCGGGCCGTTGCAGTGGGCGCTGGCAGAGATGCACCATGAACCACCCGCCGCACTGGGTTTCCACGAAGCATCCATGCCCGGCGGATTTGAGCGCGACTTCATCTTTTTGAAACGAAGTGAGGATCGGGTTCTCCGGATGGATTTCATAAGGCCCCCGCAAGTCGCGGCTGCGGCAGACGCTCACGGCGTGGCGCATGGAGGTGCCACCTTCGGCCGTGATGAGATAATAGCAGCCGTCTTTTTTCAGAATGTGTGGTCCTTCCGTAATGCCGATCGGACTGCCCTCCCAGATTTTCTCAGGCAGGCCGATGAACCGTTCCGCCACCGCGTCGTATTCTCGCAGCCAGATGCCGTCGAAGCGCACGGTCGTGAGAGCTTCACCCATCTGCATCTGGACGACGTATTTCCGGCCATCGTCATCGTGGAACAGGCTGGGGTCGAAGCCGCTCGCATTCAGGAAAACCGGATCGCTCCAGGGACCCTCGATGCGGTCCGCAGTCACCAGGTAGTTCGGCGTATCCATGACGATGCCAGGACCGTGGTGATGGACATTGGTATAAAGCAGCCAGAACTTCCCGTCGGCATGAGTCAGGCATGGCGCCCAGATCCCCGCGGAGTTCTGGCAACCGCGCATGTCGAGTTGGGACTTGCGGTCGAGAGCGCGGCCGATCAAGCGCCAGTTCGCGAGATCGCGCGAATGATGGATCTGAACGCCGGGAAACCATTCGAAGGTCGAGGTGGCGACGTAGTAGTCACCGCCGACGCGGCAGATCGATGGATCCGGATTGAAACCGGTGAGGATGGGGTTCTCAATCATGGCTCTCAATTTCCGCTGTATCTCTCGAGTTGCTTTTATCAATCAAACTCATGGTGCGGTGACGCGCAGACGGATGAAGCGGCGGGGTTTCAGGCTATCAGGATCTGTGGCATCACTGACGGTTACCGGACCGGCGGTGTTGGCGGCACCGGTGGATGTCCAGATGGTGGTCCATGGTTCCGACAAATGGTCCGTGGCCTCCACGGCATATAACAGGATCGGATCGGCGATGCGATTGAAGGTGATTTCCAGGTGTTCGGCGGGATCGGGCTCGGTGAGAACGAGAGCGGTGGTGATTGATGGGACTGACGCGGCGGTGGTGGGTGTCGATGCGAGGGCGTATTCGAGGAGGTTGTCGTAGCCGTCGGAGTCGGGGTCCGCGTTGTTGGCGGCATTGCCCGATTCGCTGGTGCTGCCGAAGTTTGTCTGCCGCCACGCCTGCTGCGGGGTGAGGAAGCTGATATTGTCGAAGACGGCGGTGCCGCTGGTGTTGCCGGTGCGGGGGGCGACCGCGAATCCGACTGATAGCTCCGAGCCGCCCAGAAGGTTGCTGCGGGACGAACCCAGCGCTGTCCAAGTGGTGCCGTTTTCCGAATGATAACAGGTGAAGATGTCGCCCTGCCGGACCAGGCGGATCCACTCGGGAGTGCCCCGGCCGGTCGAAGAGGCGCTGAAGAAGTTCACATTGTTGGATCCGCCGCTGGTGGCGGTCTTGTGCTGGGCCCAGGCGTCACCCTTGCGGAGCAGGTAGATGGCGCTGTAGCGCGATCCGGTGTTGGTCGTTTCACGGAATACGATGCCGGCCTTGGCGGAGGAGTCGGTGGAGGTGAACGAGGCAAGTCGGGCGGTGAAGATGCCGTCACCCGACCATGGCTGGGAGACGTAGGTGAACGAATCGTTGTTGCCGGTCCACATGTCGCCGGTGGTGCCGCCGGTCGTATTGCCGCCGGTGCCGGTGATTTGGAAAGAATTGGCGGCGGGAATGGTGATGCTGCCGCCGTGTACTCCTGCGAATGGCTGGATCTGTTGGATGCTCCAGGGCGCTGCCAGCACAGGGGCGGTGACGGTGATTGTGAAAGTGGCCGTGCTTGAATTTCCCGCCGTATCACTGGCGGTGACCGTAACAAGGGTGGCGCCAATCGGAAACAACGAGCCGGAGGCGGGACTGGCGGTGGCGATTGCATTTCCCGAGACTGCGTCCACGGCGCTGACTTCGAAGGTGACATTGGCCCCGCCCGATGTCGAACCCGAGGCCGTTAGTTCGCCCGGCGTGGTGATGACCGGGCCGGTGGTGTCCGGCGTAAAATCGGGGCCGTAGAGTTTCAGCTCGGCGAGTTGGAGGGTGTCCGGATCACCGGAGTTGGCGGTGATTTCGAGGCGATGGAACCTGAAGGCGGTGTTATTGACGAAACCGAAACTCAACGTCTGGCCACGGCTGGAAAACGTCTGGTTGACGCGGGAGTCGAGCAAGACCCAGGTGCCTCCGTCATACGACCCGAAGAGCTGCCAATCTCGCGGATCGCGGGCGGGGAAGCCGGCGGAACTGACGAGGGAGTAGCCGGTGATCCTGAAAGCCGCGCTGCCATCGAACTGGTAGATCAGCGAACCGACTGGATTTCCAGTCGCGGTCTGCCATGAAGTGGCGGGATCATTGTCGAAGGCGAGCGTGGGCGAGGTGGCGGAAGAACTGGCGGTCACGGTGCCACCGCCGGGCGCGAGGCTGAGAGGAAGCGTGGTGGTGGAATTGGACCGTTCGGCCCAATGGCTGCCCGCCGGGTTCTCGGCATGGAAGCGGAAGTGATAGAGAGTGGCGGGTGCGAGATCGGTGGGTGTGTGGACGATCTGGCCGGAGCGGCGCTGGCCGAGCACGGCGGAGTTCTGCCAGGCGCCGGGATCGGTGCCGCCGTCGGTGGTGCCCCAGTAAACGCGGACGGTGGCGTTCGCGTCGAATTGCGGATAGGCGAGCGTGCCGGTTAGGCTGGCGGTGTTCGCCCCCACGGCGGTTGCGGCGTCGGTGACGATGAAGGGCGTCCAGACACGGGCGTCGGCGCGGCTTTCATCAGCGTGGAGTCCGGCCATCTCCAGCGGGATGGGCACGAAGCCGGGCATGTCGGTGTAGGCCTGCGCGTCGGGGCGGAGGCGGAGGTCGTCGTTGGCGAAGTCGATGAAGCCGGGATCGACGCCATAGCTTGGATTCGGACCGGACTGGAGGGTGGCGGCATTGGAGGTGGCGATGGAGTTGGTGTTCGTTCCGGTATCCGTGGTGACCCGGGTCCACAGGAAGTCCGAAGCGATTTTTCGATAGGAAAGGTTGTTCTCGATCAAGCCACCCGTCGTGCTGTGAAGGGCGTAATTCGAACGACTGTTGACGGCGACGTTGTTGAAGACCCGCAGTGACATCGGTAGGCCGGGCACCGCACCGCCGGCGGCGGTGTTGGTGTTGGTCCAGATGCCATAGCCGCGCGACGAAGTGGACGGGGTTTTCAGGTTGATGGTGTTTCCATAGATGGGTGTGCGGACGTGGTCGAAGTCGTTGTAAATTCCCTCTCCTTGCGGGCTGGCATGGAGGTGGTTGTAGCGGATGACCGTGCCGGAATCGATGTTCGGACCGAATCGATAAATCCCGCCGAGATCGTTCGAGACGCGGGTGAAATCGGAGAGTTCGTTGTATTCGATGGTGTTCTGATAGCCATTCCAAAGGATGCCGGCGTGGGGCGAGGTGCGGATGTCGTTGTGGGCGACGCGGATTCCGACGCCCGGGTGGTTGCCGCCGATGGGACCGCCGTAGCCGACATCGACCGCGGCCTGATAGACCCGGACGGCCTCGCCGAAGCTGCGAAACCTGTTGTTCACCGCGAAGTGTTCCGCCGCGACGATGGCCGGGCTGTTGGCGCCGCCGCGGAGCATGACGCCGCCGGAGGCCATTTTTTCGAAGTTCGAGGAAACCACCCCGTGACCGGTGCCGCCGCTGATGTCGATGGCGAAATTTCCGGATTGGGAGAAGTCGCAGTCGAGCACGAGATTGCGCTCGCCGTTGAGGATCTGGACATTCAAGCCGAGGTGGCGGCGGAAGTGGAGTCCCTGGAGGCGGACGTCGCTGGCGCCGTTGAGTTGGACGAGCGGCGTGCCTACGTCGGCGAGTTCGATTTCTCCATCGGCGGGAGCACCGGCGCGGTCCATCAGGAAGTAGAGGCGCTGGCGGCTGAAATCGACGCACCACTCGCCGGGCTGGTCGAGTTCCTCCAACAGGTTGATGACCCACCACGGTTCCTTTTTCGAGCCGAGCGGGCGGTTGTATTTGTCGCCGATGCCGTTCGAGACGAGGGCGTTGTTTGGATTGGATGCGGTGGCGAGCCCGATGGCCTTTTTACCAGGATCGATGAGACCGACACGGGCGGCGTTGAGTTGCCATGGCACGCGCCAGTATCCCATGACCCAGAGTCCGCCCTTGGTGAGCGCGGTCTGCCAGCGGTCGATCCGGCTGGCGTCTGCCTCGTCGTAGTGGAAGGCCCCGCCGACCGCGGCGGTGCCGCCGCCGCTCAAGGTGTAGGTGCCGGCACCGTTGAGATAGCCGGTGCCGTCGGTGGCGGTGCCGGTGGCGACGCCGTTCATTTCAAGGCGCGGAGTGAGGATGTCGTTGGCCGCGTCATGGTTCGGATAACGTGAGATCAGCCTGCGCTCACCCTGATAGAAAAGCTCCAGCATGCCGCTGTTCAGTGAGGAGCGCTGGGCGTTGAAGATGATCCACTCGTTGAAAACGGATGGAAAAGTGGCGGCGCGGGCGTTGCCGGTGACATCGGTTTCCCAGATGCGGGTGACATCGACGCCGGGAGCGACGCGGGCGTGCTCGCTGGCGGCCAGCGGAGAGAACTGGGCGGAGTTGAGCACCCGGGTGCTGGTTAACACCGGCGTTTCACCCGGGTAGGCGGCGTAAAAGATGGGCGCGGCGGCGGTGCCGGAATCTTGCGATGCCAGGGCAAAGGTGGTGGTGCGCCGGTGGATCCCTCCCCGCAGAAAGACGGTCACGCCGCCGGCGCGTTGGCCGGAATTCAGAAGCCGGATGGTGTCGCGGGCTTTTTCCAACGTGGCGAAGGGCGCACCGATGGAACCGGCGGCGAAGTCGGAACCGGCGGGTGAGACATAGAAGGAAAGCCCATTCACAGGAGTCGGAATGCGCACTCGAACAGCCCACTGGCGGGTGGCGGTGGAATTGTCGGCGTAGGTTTCCACAACTCGCAGCCAGTGGGTGCCGACCGCTCTCCGGGTTGCCTGATAGACAAAGGTTGGCGCGGATCCGACGACATCGCCATCGAGGATCCAGCTTTGGCTGGTGGCGATGGGAGAAGCGGTGAACGTTTCGCTGTTACCGGCGTCGATCACGATGCTACCGGTGGCGGGCAGGGATTTGACGATGAGATTGAAGGACCGGGTGGGGCTGCCTTCGGCATTGATCGCGGTGACTTCATAGGAGGCGGAGTCGTCGGCATTGACATTGAGCAAGGTCAGTGAACTGGAAGTCGCGCCGGGAATGATCACGTTGTTTTTCCGCCATTCGTATGTGACGGGAACAAGGCTGGTGGTGGTGACGGCGAACACGACGGCATCGCCCACGACCACGGTGGAGGGAGCGGTGGAATCGGTGATGACGGGAGCAACGACCGGGAGGTATTGGCCGAGCGTGACGGCGTTTCCGACCTGCGAAACGACAAAACTGGAATGGCCGTCCACGCTGGCGACCCGATTGCCGAAAGGGACGTTCGCAAAGGCTCCGGTGAGGGGACCGCCGCTTGTCAGGATGGTGAAGCTGTCTCCGGCCGCCGGGGTGTGGCCCGGCAGGAGCTGGATGGATAGATTTCCGGCAAGTTCCGTGGTGCCTGAAATTTCTAGCAGATCGTGTTGCCCGCTTTGAAATGAGGTGGCCGGAGCGAGTCCGCCGAGATCGATGGCGAGAACACCGGCGGCAAACTGAAAGTTTCCGGTGATTGTTGTTTTGCCCGCAGTGCCGGACCCGCCGGGTGCCAGAGTTCCACCGCGATTGACGAATGTGCCGATGGAGACCGAGTTGGCGACGGGATTGGAGTGGGTCGATGAGGAGCCCAGCAGGGTCGCGTTGACCCCGGCGGCGGCGAGCGTTCCTCCGAGGAAATTGAAATTCCTGATGTTTCCGGCGCCGGGTTCGATCACCGCTCCTGGCGGGGTGGCGGAAGCGCCATTCGTGCCCGGACTGGCGGGCGCGGCGCCTTGAATCACTCCGGCACAGAGCAGCGAGCCGCCTTCGAGAGTGTAGGCTGAGGCTGAATTCGATATGGCAGTGTAGGTGAGCGTCGCGCCGCTGCCCGCGCTGTTGAGTCCGCCGTGGCCGATCGTTAGGGAAGTGGTCGCGCCGCCGTTGGTGCCGCCGCCGGCAGTGATGCCATTGCGGACGATGCCACCGGTCTGGCGGACCCGGGCGCTGATGACGGGGCCGATGACGTTGCCTGAATTCGCTTGGGCAAGATCGACGGTGCCGTCGCTGACATTCAGGGTGGCGGTGGTGCCGATGTTGAAATTTCCGAGGGCGAAGCGTCCACCGTTGGATAGATTGCTGCCGGTGTTGGTGAAATTCAGCGTGCCGCCCTCGACGGTGATGGTGCCGCCGCCGAGGTAACGTCCGCCGGAGATATTGAGCGTGCCGTCCGCGACGTGGAGCGATCCGTTGAAGGCATCGCCGGAGCTGTTGCGGCCGATATCGCCGAGATTCCAGGTGCCGGAGTTCACTCTCAGCGAGCCGCCTGAAACGAGGGAAAGAGAGGGACCGTTGGTGCTGCGGATTTCATTGACGCTGGCTGTGGCGTTAGTTCCGGCTTCGCCAAGCACGAGATTGCCGCCGTTTGCGATTTTCAGAAGGTTGGTGCCGGTCCCCGCCGGACCGGTGAGTGATACGGATTTTCCCGGTGCGGGATTCCAGATGACCGTGCCGTTTTGAGTGGCATTGCCGAGGGTGAGGACGAAGCCGCCGGTCTGGGAGAGTCCGCCGGTTAAACGAAGTGTGCCGCTGTTGCCGGCCTGCCAGTTTTGCGCGGCTCCAAGCGCGAGACCGGCGGAGATATGGTTAACACCCGAAGTTTGCCCAGCGCTGGAAATGCCGCCGTTGCCAAGGGTCAGCACGTGAGCCCCGCCGAGATTCCACCCGCCTGCTGGATTGGTAAATCGCAGACCGTTGAGGCTGCGACTGGCGGTGAGCTGTGGCAGGTTAGCCGTGATCCCCGGCCCGAAAATGGCAAGGTCGTCGGTGAGGGTGTCGGCGGGTAGCGCGCTCCAGTTTGCCGGGTCCTCGAAGCCGGTGCCGGCAACGCCGGTCCAACTGCGATCAATGGCATGCAGGGCCTGGAGTCCGGTAATCAGGAGAAGAAGGGTGGGTTTCATGGAGCTATGACTTCAAAGCGCTGGAAGCGAAGGTCCGGT
Source organism: Verrucomicrobiota bacterium (assembly GCA_041172045.1). Lineage (GTDB taxonomy): Bacteria > Verrucomicrobiota > Verrucomicrobiia > Verrucomicrobiales > Akkermansiaceae > Luteolibacter. Next base: position 18,270 of record JBEDKU010000600.1, read on the forward strand.
GCCTTTTCATCGGCAGGCATCATCAAACAGCATGATGAAAACGCCAGAAGGGGCGAAATTGCGGCGAGGACGTGCCATTATGCGTCGCACCCCTCAATGACGGCCATCAAGCTGAATTCTCGACCTGCCAGGCGGCCGGGTTCATGCCGACGGCGCTGATGAAGACCTGATTCAAGCGCCGCCGGTCGGCCAGCCCGCATTGCTGGGCGATCGTCTGGAGACTGAGTGACGGGTCATCCAGGAGCAGTTCCTTCGCACGGCGGACCCGGCGTTCTGATAAGTACTCGTGCATCGTCACCCCCATGACCTGACGGAAGCGCCGCTCCAAGGTGACCCGCGAGATGCGCACCCGTCCGCTGACATCCGCCACATTGATGGGTTCGAAGCCGTGGGCGCGGATGAACTCGACGGCGTGGGCCACTTCACGATCCTCGATGGCCATGGTGGAAGTGGACGCCCGTTCGACAACACCAAGCGGTGGCACGCTGATCATCGTGTCCCGGGGTTGCTTGTCGGACATCAGCACGTCCAAGCAGCCAACGGCGAGCCGTGCCTGCAACTCCTGGTCCTCCTGTACCGCGCTAAGAGGCACCCGGCACAGCGGCAATACCTCGCTATGGCAGCCGGTGGTGATCATCACCAAATCCCGCGGCACCTCATAGCCCGCTTCACGACATAGCTCTATCAGCATCGGCGCGTCCCAGTCATCCATCAAGACCAGCGCCGCAGGTCGCTGCAAGGTCCGCACCCATTCGACAAACCTCCTTCTCTCGACCGGCGCAAGCGGCTGAACGACATCCGGCATGGTGGTTTGAAGGTGATAAGTATTCAAGCTGGCTCCGTGCTCACGAAGCGTCTTTACCACGGCATTGTAGCGCTGTTCGATGAACCAACCTCCGGAGACCACGACACAACCGAAGCGGCGGAAGCCTTTTTCCAGCAAATGTTCTGCAGCCATCCGCCCGACCGCATCGTAGTCATGGCGCACGGTGGGAACCCCGGGCCTTTCCAGCCATGAGGAAACATTGACCAAGGGGAACTCGACTTTCTTCGCTTCGCGCAGCATCGCCGTGTTCATGATGCGCACAATCGCACCGTCGCAATCGAGAGTGCGGAGGAACTTGAAAGCATCCACCGAAGCCTCGGCACTGAGCACAAACCGCCAGTCGCCGCCCTCCTCGGCACGCCTGGCGATGGCCGCGTTGCTGAGGTTGTTCACCGATTGCAGGACGGGTAGTCCGATCAGGGCGATTCGCTTTTTTTTCGACGTCACGGGCTGGGATCTCAGGGAAGGGAACACGCGAAGACATCGGCAATCAATGCAATTCAATCTGAAATCATGCGGTCGCCGGCATCAGGTGTTTGAAGGAATTCCCCACGCTAATGTCTGAAACGGCTTCCGTGGCAAGCAGTCGTTCCATCTCGATCCCGGCAAACAGGACCGCAAACAAGCCGTGGGTGTCATTGTCATAAAACGGTCGGTTGATGTAATAGTTCACGTCCTCGGTACACATCGTTCCCATGCAAATTCCATGGACCGTGCCATCCGGGTCAATCTGGGTCTCCAGTCCTTTCCATCCTTGGATCACCACCGGACCGAACACTTCTTCATCCAGCCAGCCGCGCATCACTCCGCGCGCCATGGCCATCACAAAGATGGCGGAACCGGACACTTCGAGTGCCGAATCCGGATGATCGAGCACATTGGGCCAGAGTCCAGTCTCGTGCTGGAACCGTAACAACGACGCACAGTGTCTTTGGAAGTGAGCGAGAATCATTGGATGATCCCGATGAGTCGGGTGTAGATGCATCAGGACATCACTCATCGCCCAGATTGCCCAGCCGTTGCAACGCGACCAATGGGGCAGCTTCGCTTCGTTTCCAAAATAGCGGGCATGCATGTAGAGTCCCGCCTCTTCGTCCCACACCTGGGTGTTGAATTCGAGAACCTGATGGGCGGCGTCATCCATGAATGCGGAACCATCGTCCGTGCCGGCCCTGTAAAGTGATGCCTGCACCAGGAATGGAATCCCCATGAACATGTCATCCACCCACGTCGTGAATTTCTCCGGCGTGGTGCGTGTGAAGATGCCATGTCCCGGCAGGCGGACCTGCTCGTCACGCGCATAACGGATCATCCGTTCCACCCACCGGAGATAGCGCTCCCTGTCGGGGAAATCGGCTTCTATCCGCAACCGGTTGATGAAGGGGAGGGAAGGCGCGAGTGTGAAATCCAGCAATGGCGTATCAATGATGAAATGATTCGCCGAATCCACGGCGTTCAACGTTTTCACCTGATATTCCACAAATGGAACGCCATCCAGATGGAAGTCGCAGAAGCGGGCTGCATAATCGCTGTAACGCCGATCATCCGAAAGCTCCGCCAGTTCCTGCATCGCCCATGCGACGCCGCCGTTATGATAGTTCCAGCTGTAGTTGGTGCCCCACGGCAGCGGATCGATCATCCCGCCGAGCAGCTCGATTTTAGGAATCGTCCACGTCACGGGGCCGTTGATCCCCTCGCACATCCGGCCGAAAACCAACTCACGCTCGGGTGGATGGATCATTTCCATTCCCGTGCGGCACGCGGCTTCCACAGGATTGGAAAACGCACCCATCACCAGCCAGTTGGAAAGCTCCGCAACCTTGCCGTCGATGTTCGACACCCCATGCAGGCCGATCTCGACGTGGGCTGTAGTCTCGGTCATCACCGCGCCGTTCGTCGCGGGTGGCTGCATGTAAAACGCCCATTCCTTGCCGCGCGTCTCGGATTTAATGAGCAGGGAATTCGCCCCGGGACGCAGCGCGAGTTTCACTTGGTGGGACATTCCGATGCTCCGCTCGTCGAAACGGAGTTGGATGTCGCGATCACCTGATTGCTGATAGGCCACCGCGCCGTTGAGCCAGATCCGGCACCCGTCGTTGTGCTCCACATCGAGCGTCAGGATCATTTCCTCCGGCGAGTTCAGGTTCGTCCAAGCGTAGGCCACCGCCGGGCGCCCCAGGCCGAAGGTTCTGCCGAAATCCACGCAATGCATGCGGTCCAGCGAACGCACCACCGGCTTGACCTCCATACGGTATTCGAACGGTGTGTCGCGAATCAGCTTGTCTCCGATGCTCCTGACGGTAGCGAGTGGACTTTTCATGAAATGGAAGAAAGGGCTTGATTCAGGATGAAGCGCCCGCACGCGGCGGCTTGGTGGGGTGGCACGCCCTCGAGCAGAACGGCGATCCCAGGCTTATGGCACGCCAGCCACGAGATTAGAAACGGATAGTCCAGCATGCCGTCTCCGGGAGCACATGCGACCAGGTTCCCATCCGTGATCCGGAAATCCTTCGCATGCGCCACGGCCATGCGGTCGCCAAAAAGATCGAATGAACGTTGCATGATTTCACGGTGTTCCAGGCAGTTTGCCGACGAGAGCAGGTTTACAGGATCAAAAACCACCTGGAGGTGGGGTGACGGGATGTCATCCAGCAGGCGGCGCATCCTCTCGGGTGTTGATAGGACATGGCTGGTCACCGCCTCGATTCCGACCACGACGCCGCAGCTCTCCGCCTCCGCAACCAGCTCCTCCATGCTGCCGAGAAATTCCTGATAGGCAGCCTCACCGGCATTGCCGGGGTGGGGGGATTGGTCGGCATTCAAGGAGCCGCTTTCCAGCGCCACGATGTTGCAGCCGAAGTCGCGGGCATGGCGCAGATGTTCCTTGAACAGATCAAGCACCAGGCTGCGGGTGGGCGCGTCGGGGTGGATGGGGTTGATATAACAACCCAGCACCTCGATCCGGATTCCATGACGGGCGAAGGCCGCGCTGATCTCCGCAGCCATCTCCGACTCCAATACGCCGGGACGCATATCAAATCCCTTGATCGCCTTGCCCAATGCCAGTTGCGCGCAATCCAGCCCTTCCGCACGCACCCTGCGTGCAAGTTCATCCGCAGAGTGGCGGCCCAAATCGTGAGCCCGGATTCCGAGACGGATCGGTGTGGTTGTATCGTTGGGGATCAATGTGATGAGTTCATGATGCCTCCGAAGCAGAATTCGGGGAGGGGCTTTGTTGCGTCAAAGGGGGGCGGTTTTGCGTCGTTTTCGCCGATTCGAGAGGATGTTCGACTTCACTTGTCGGAAATCAGTGTCCGCCGGGCTTCGTTTCTCTGGAATGACAACGTCCGTTTCTCCCCGCCCGCATCGATGATCAGTTCGGAGCGTTGTTGATTCCACGTCGTCACTGGCAGCGCATCACCGTGACGGTAAGGGAACAGCAGGATCTTGAAATCCGGAGCCACCGCGCGGCTCGCAATGACCAGGCGCTTGTCCAACCCGAAGGTACGCGAACCGCTTAACGCGCCGTCCGCCGCCTCGGGCACCAACGTGTCCTTGCGCTCGAAGGTTTCGAGGCGGCAGGAAGGTTTGGTGGTGTAAAAGTGAGGGTCGGCCGGGTTTCCGAGCTCGAGAATCCGCACCAGAAGTTGCCGTTCGCCCTTGGCGGGTTTGATTTCGCCATCGGCGCTTCTCGCAACGGTGGCATCGCCCAGGATGATGTCGTTGCCGGACATCGCGATCATCTCGGTATTCATTCCGGTCTGCATCAGCCATTCGTAAAGACGCTCCTTCTCATCCTTCTGGATGTCATCGACCACTAGCAACCAAGGATGTTCGCCGCGTTGGAAAACCACACTGCGGAACGCGCGGTGCACCGGGTTGTGCGGCAGGCGTTCCGGCCATGAATCCTCGTCCCACAGCCGCGGATCGGTTTTTCCGAAACCCTTCCAGAATGACTCCACCGCCGGACGGGTGTCACGTTCGATGGAGGCGCCCGCGTATTCATTCTGAAACTGCGCGGCTTCTCCGGCGTAACTCACCCAGCGTGGAAACCTGAACCGGACGAAATCCTGATTCTCGGTCTTGATCTGTTTGGGCCACCACCAGTTATATGCCTCCTTTGTATCCGCACAGGCAAATACCAGAC
>JBEDKU010000601.1:0-3767 GCA_041172045.1 Verrucomicrobiota bacterium
AGGCCTTCAACGTCGGCGAGACCTTCGCCGGCCTGCCCTATCAAAAAGCCGTCGATCTCGCCGACGCGCTCAAGCCGCTCGTCCCCGCCGGCCTGACGATGGCGCAGATGGCCCAGCGCTGGATCCTCGACCACCCGGCGGTCACCACTGTCATCACCGGAGCCAGCCGCCCCTCGCAGGTCGCAGCCAACGCCGCGGTCTCCGCCATTACGCCACTTACTCCCGAGCTCCACGCCACCCTGCGGAGTTTCTATCAAAGCAACGTCAGCACCCACATCCGCGGGCCGTATTGAAATCCCGTTAGCGGGAAACCTTCACCCGCGCCGGCAGCAGCAGCACCGAGATGAGCATGAAAAGAATGAAGGCCGTCACGCCGACCCATTCCCAGAATGCCAGCTGCCAGATCATCGTTTGCTTGAGCTGACCGCGGATTTCCATGGCCCACTCGATTTTCGCCTTGCGCGCGATTTTCAAGATCCCCGCCAGCACCCCGCAGACGATTGGCAGCATCGTCAGCGAGACCCAGCTCGCCACCATTCGCCGGTCGAGCGACCGCCGTCCGCCCATGCGGTCCTTCAGTCCGCACACGCAGCAGCAGATCATCCCGCCGAAGATGCCCACCGCCGCCGTCCGCGCCAGCGCCTCATGCACCCAGCGCACGCTCTCCGGCATCGAGTCCACGTTGAAGGGCAGGGTGACCGTCACCACCAGGAAGATGCCGAGGCCCAGCGCCATCCCGGACCACTGCGACAGCACCGGCGCGACACACCGCAGCCGGCTGCCCACGTACCCAGCGAACGGCAGGGCTAACAACGCCGACACCGCCATCCCCAGCGACGAAATCAGGAAACCCTCCGGATTGTAGCGCGGTGAGATCAGGTGGGAGATCACCTGCCGCCGCCAGTCGTAGTCCTCGGGGAAACAATACGCGGCAACCACCAGCGTGCTCAGCAGGGATAAAAAACTCAACGGCAGCAATTTGGTTAGCAGCACGCCTTTCGAGACGTTTCCCGCGAGATAGTGCCGGATCGAGCTTGGAAGGAAATTCAGCCGGTCCGTCACTGGCAGTGACACGGGCAGGGAGATTTGCTCATCAGACTGGCTCATTTTTTGGCGACGCTAGCCACGGGCCAAGCGAGGTCAAGCCGACTTTGGAAAACGAGGAGCCATTCATTCCCGACTCGGATTCCACACGGAAACCCGCAAGACTCGCCCTGTCGCCCCGTGCACACCATCCATGAATTCCGTCATCCTAGAAATTTCCATCGTCCTGATCCTGCTCGTTGCCAATGGCTTGTGCGCCATGACGGAGATCGCCATCGTCTCCTCCCGCAAGGGTCTGCTGCGCACCATGGCGGACCAGGGCGGCAAAGGAGCCGCCAAGGCCCTCGCCCTCTCCGAGTCGCCGAACCGCTTTCTGTCCACCGTCCAGATCGGCATCACCCTCGTCGGCATCGTCGCCGGCGCCATGGGCAGTGGCAACATCGCCACCCGGCTCGCCGAAGTCATCACGCCGCTGCCACTCATCGGCGAATACGCGAAAACCCTCTCCCTCGCCATCGTCATCAGCATCCTCACCTACCTTTCTCTCGTCGTCGGCGAACTGGTGCCCAAGCGTCTCGCCATGAAGTTCCCCGAGGCCATCGCCAGCGCCATGGCCGGCCCCATGGCCGTGCTCTCCACCGTCGCCGCCCCCGCCGTCAGCCTGCTGTCCTGGTCCACCGGCGGCCTGCTGCGGCTCTTCGGCATCCGTGACGGCGAGGAAAGCCGGATTTCCCGCGAGGAAATCACCGTGCTCGTCCGCGAGGGCATGGTCACCGGATCCATCAACCGCTCCGAATCGCGGATGATGCAGGGCGTCATCGGCTTCGAAAAACTCGTCGCCTACGACATCATGGTGCCCCGTCCGCGCATCGTCTGGATCGAGCGCGGCGCGGATCACGCCGCCGTCTGGCAGACCATTCTCCAAAGCACCCAGGAAGTCTTCCCGGTCTATGACGGGCGGCGCGACAACCTCGTCGGCGTGGTTTCCCTCAAGGACATCTATCGGCAGCTCGCCTCCGGGAGACCGGTTTCCTTCGGCGAAATCATGCAGCCGCCGCTGCTCGTCCCCGAACTGCAGCCCGCCAGCGTCGTCTTGGAGACCTTCCGCCAGACCGGCCAGCGCGCCGCCTTCGTGCTCGACGAGTTCGGCAGCGTCATGGGCATGCTCACCCTCATCGACCTGATGGAAACCATCGTCGGCGACGTGCCTTCCCAGGAAGAACAACTCGCCGCGCCCATCCGCAAACGTGCCGACGGCAGCTGGCTCATCGACGGACTCTACGAAATCGAAAAACTCCCCGAACACCTCGACGCCTTCGACCTCCCCGCCGGCGGCGGCGACGAATACCAGACCGTCTCCGGCTGGCTCGTCAAAGAGTTGGGCCGCATGCCCTGCGAGACCGACAGGATCACCGCCGGGGAATGGGCCTTCGAGGTCATCGACATGGACGGCATCCGCGTGGACAAGGTCCTCGCCACCCGCATCCCATTGCACGCCCCGGCCGTGGAAGCTCGAGTGCATCGGTAATACCCCTGAAGGATGATTTTCACGGGAAATCCATGCCGCCTCCATATTCTCCATTGTCCTTTCCGGCTCAGCCCCTAGCCTTCGGCGGGTGTTCGTTTTGAATCCTCATCCACCCTTTTTCTCTCATGGCCAATCCCACCGCCCGCCCACTCAACAAACGCGTGCTCCTCATGGGCACCTGCCTTTGCGACGCTTTCTATGACGACACCGCCAAGGCAACGGTCGAAGTGCTTGAGCACCTCGGGATCGCGGTCGAGTTCCCGGAAAACCAGACCTGCTGCGGCCAACCGGCCTTCAATTCCGGCGACTGGACCGCCTCGCGGAAGGTCGCCCGCCATTGTGCGGAGGTTTTTGCCGGAGATCTCCCCGTCATCGTCCCGTCCGGATCCTGCGCGGCGATGAATTTCCACGGCAATCTCCTCCAGTTCGAGGAAAACCCGGATCCCGCCATCGATTCCCTCGCCAAGCGCACGTGGGAGGTCATGGACTTCATTTACAACGGCTTGGGCGTCAAAACCTGGCCCGGGAAATTTCAAAAAGCCACCCGCCTCGCCTTCCACCGCTCCTGTCACGCTCGTGGCACCGGCACCGGCGAGGCCGTCCGCAGCCTGCTGGCCTCCATCGAAAACGCGGAGGTCGTCCCCTTCGGCGAGGCCGAGCAATGCTGCGGTTTCGGCGGCACCTTTTCCGTCACCTTCCCGCACATTTCCGGGAAAATGGGCACGCTCAAACTCGACAGGATCCTCGACATCCAACCGGACCTGCTCGTCGGCATCGACATGTCCTGCCTCATGCACCTCAGCGGCCTCGCCCAGACCCAGGGCCGCCCCATCAAGCACCTCCACGCCATCCAGGTCCTCCGCGACACACTTCCATGATCGGCAATCAACTCATCGACGAATACGCCCGGAACATCACCGACGAAAAGCAGCACTCCGTCATCAACGGCGCCGCCGCCGGCACCGAGAAGCGCTATCAGGTCCTCCATAAGGACTACCCGGATCCCGATGCGATCCGGAAGCTCGCCGCGTCCATCAAGGACCACACGCTCCACCACCTCGGCGACTACCTTGCCAAGGCCGAGCAGGCACTCGTCTCCCGCGGCGTGAACGTCCATTTCGCCTCCACCGACGAGGACGCGCGCCAGACGATTCTGTCCATCCTGCAAGGCCACGGCGTCACCCAGCTCACCAAG
>JBEDKU010000602.1:0-18764 GCA_041172045.1 Verrucomicrobiota bacterium
GTTGGAAACCGTCCGCCGCGTTTCGCTGCTCTCTTCGGACAAGTCGAACTCGGTGAAGCTCGTCTTCAGCGAGAACCACATCGAAGTCACCGCGAACTCGCCGGATGTCGGTGAGGCGCAGGAGTCGATGGACGTGATCTATCAAGGTCCGCCGATGCAGATCGCCTTCAATCCCGAGTTCCTCCAAGCCCCGCTGCGCGCCTTGGACACCAACGACGTTTACCTCGACCTGATCGACGAAATGAGCCCTGGCGTCCTGCGCATCGAAGGCTCGTTCCTCTACGTGCTCATGCCGATGCGCGTGACGAACTGAGTTCGGTTTTGACCAATCAAAAACAAAAACGCCTGTCGTGAGACAGGCGTTTTTTGTTTTACCCGCTCACAGCGGCAGGTCGTAACTGCGGCCGCCGAGGCCTTCGTACCAGCGGAGGTAGGCCAGATTGACCATCGCGTAGCCGCCGGGAGTGGGGTAGTTGCCGGTGAAATACCAGTCGCCGCAGTCGCCCTTGATCGAGGCGTGGAGGTTGTCGATGGTTTGGAAAATGACCTCGACCTCGCCGTCCCATTCGATGCCCTCGGGGTAGACCATGCTGCTGATTTCCGCGGAAATCTCCTCGTGGGTGAAGGCCTCGTAAACCGCTTGGACCCGGTTCCGGCGCTCGGCGGCGGGAAGTTTCAACTCGGCCTGGCAGTCGTCATAGACGCGATCCAGCAGCGACTGCCGGCCCGCCCGGCGATGCAGCGCGACGGCGGCAGCGAAGGCGATGAACTTGCCGAGCTCGGACATGTCGATGCCGTAACAATCCGGATAGCGGATCTGCGGCGCGGTGGAGCAGACGACGATCTTGGACGGCTTGGTTCGGGCCAGAATCTTGAGGATCGACTGCTTCAAGGTGGTGCCACGGACGATCGAGTCGTCCAGCGCGACGAGGTAATCACCCGGCCGCACGACGCCGTAGGTGATGTCGTAAACGTGGGAAACCATCTGGTCGCGGCCTTTTTCCTGCGAGATGAAGGTCCGCATCTTGATGTCCTTGTGGGCGATTTTTTCACCCTTGGGCCAGTTTCGGAGGATCAGATCGTCCACGAGTTCGGGAGTCAGCGTGCCATCGCCCGAGGCCTGCAGGATGGCGGATCGCACTTCCTGGCGGCGGAACAGGCGGAGGCCGTCCATCAGGCCGTAATACGCCGTCTCCGCCGTGTTCGGAATGAAGGAGAAGACGGTTTTGTCGAAATTCCCTTGGATCGACTCGACCACTTGGGAGACGAGCGCGGCTCCCATTGCCTTGCGCTCGCGATAGATTTGCGGGTCGTTACCGCGGGAAAAATAGATTTTCTCGAACGAGCAGGGCGTGAATTTCTGCGGCGGCGCGAAGGCGGAGTCCGACATCGAGCCATCCGACTTGATCGTGATCATCGAGCCGGGATCGACGGCTTTCACGTCGCTGGCTTCCGCCTCGAAAACGGTCATCAGCGGCACCCGCTCGGAAGAGAAGGCGATGACCTCGTCCGTCACGAGCATGTGGCAGGGCCGGATGCCGCGTGGGTCGCGCATGACGAACATGTCGCCGTTGCCGATGACGCCACAGATGGCGTAGCCGCCGTCCCAGGCGGCGGCGGATTCGGCGACGAGCTTCGGCACGTCGAGCGCGGCGGAGATTCTGGCGGGCATTTCCTCGCCCGGGACGCCGGAGTCCCGCAGGTGGCGGTAAAGATCGGTGTGCGCCTCGTCGAGATGGTAGCCGATCTCTTCCAGCACGGTCTGCGTATCCGTGCCGAAGACCGGGTGCTGGCCACGGCTGATGAGCACTTCGTTGAGCTCGCCGGCGTTGGTCATGTTGAAATTCCCCATCACCATCAGCGTGCGTGTGGGCCAGTTGCTGCGGCGTAGGTAGGGGTGGCAGCAGCCGGCGTCGAACTCGCCGGAAGTCCCGTAGCGCAGGTGGCCGATGAGGATCTCGCCGCCGAAATCGAAGTTCCGTTTGACGCTTTCCGGGTCCTTCTGGTTCATCACGCCCTTGCGGGCCATTTTATAGAAGTTCTTGGTTTCCTTGCGGAAAATCTCGGACAAGGCGTCCTTTTCCACGCCGCGGCGCCGGTTCACGTAGGGCTGGCCGATGGGCATGTCGAGTTTCACGCAGCCGATTCCCGTGCCGTCCTGGCCGCGGTTGCGCTGCTTTTCCATCAGGAGAAACAGCTTGTTCAGGCCCCAGAGGCAAGTGCCGTAGCGGTCGTAGTAGTAGGCCAGCGGTTTGCGGAGCCGCACCGCAGCGATCCCGCATTCGTGGGTGAGAAAGTCGCTCATGCTTGGGGAAAGGGTAGTGTCACTCGCCGGTAACGCAAACGCGGACACCTTCTTCCGGCACCATACGGCCGAGGACGGTGCCGCCATCGCCCGCTTTCAGCGCGGCTTCGACATCGGTTTCGGCGACGATCGCCACCCAGCCGATGCCCATGTTGAAGGTGTGGAAGCGGTCTTCCGCATCGACGTGGGAGAGGAGTTTTCCGATGCCGGGAAGCTCCCAGCGGGGGATTTCCAAATCGGCGCCCATCCCGCGGAACAGGCGTTCCAGGTTTTCCGGGAGGCCGCCGCCGGTGATGTGGGACATGGCTTTCGGTTTGACGCCGGATTTTTTCAAATCGCGGGTGACGTCGTGATAGAGGCGCGTGGGCTTGAGCCAGGCGTGGAGCTCCTCGTCGGTGACTTCGCCGGGAAATTCATTGAGCACGCGGCGGACGAGAGACCAGCCGTTGGCATGGATGCTGTCAGAGGCGTAGCCGATGAGCACGTCGCCGATGGCGACGGTGGTCGGATCGATAAGATCAGGTTTTTCGGCGCAGCCGATGCAGAATCCGGAAAGCTCGATCACGTCCACCGGGACGATGCCTGGCATTTCGGCGGTTTCGCCGCCGGCCAAGATGCAGTCACAAGCTTCGAGATAGTCGGCCATGCCCGAGATCAGGCGAGTGATTTTTTCCTCATGCAGCGCGGCGATGCCGATGTAGTCGAGGAACAGCAGGGGATCGCCGCCGGTGGTGAGGATGTCGTTCACGCTCATGGCGACGAGGTCCTTGCCTGCCGTTTCGAGCAAATCATGCTCCAGCAGCAGTTCCAGCTTCGTCCCGACGCCGTCGCAGCCGGTCATCATGACCGGCTCCTTGTAGCTGCTCAGGTCGTAACAAGCGGCGAAAAGCCCGAAGGCTCCCCACAGTTTGCGTGTCTGTTGAGTTCTGCGCACGTGTGTGCCGATGTCGCCCACCAGGGCGGCCGCTTTGCGCGTGTCCACTCCTGCCTGTTGATAAGTTAGCTTGCCCGCCATAATCCGCTGGGGGGGTTCTACCACCGGGCACTTTCCCGTCACGAAGAAAAAATTTCGGGTTTTTTTATGAGCCGTCCGACACGTGGAATTCCCTGGTTTTACAAGCCTCCGGCCTTTCCTGTTTTGGAATTTCAAAAAGAATGACACCCTAGTGTTGAAAATGTTCAAAAAAAGATTGCCAACCTGATTGGATTGTTTTATTCGTCGGAAAGGTTAGCGAAGCAGATATTTAAGACAACTTGACAATCTGACGAATCGACCTAGAACCGCAACGAATCGAAAAATCAAACGATGACTACTCAAGCCCCATCCATCCACCTCGACTCCGGTCTTGAGATTGGCTACGGCAGCCCCCTCGCCCGCTTCGGGCAAGAGGTTGAGCTCACCGGCGGCACTCATTTCCTGCTGGCCCGCAACGGCCGCGGCAAGACCACCCTGCTCCGCACCTTGGCCGGCACCTTGAAGCCGGTGTCTGGGAAATTCCGCGCCCAAGGGTTCCTCCAGTATCTTCCCGAAGACCTTCGCTTCGATCCCGAGATCACTCCGGCGATGGTCTTCCGGATGCTGCTTCCGAAGGCCCGTTTTCAGCAAGCCATCCAACTGGCGGACCGCATCGAGCTCGACGTGAAAAAGCCATACGGCCGCCTCTCCACCGGCAATCGACGCAAGACCAGCCTGATCATGGCCGAGTTCTCCGTGAAGTCCGACCAGGGAAACATTCTTCTTCTCGACGAGCCGTTCAGCGGCCTCGACGCCTTCGCCCGCCAAGCCTTCGAGGAAATCTGGAAGGATTCCTCCGCCAATGTGCTGCGCCTGGTCAGCTGCCATCCGGACTACGATGCCATGGAAATGCCAAGCGCGTTGATGATCGAAGGCCGGACCGCCCGCCACCTCAATGAAGACGGCCAAACCTGGAGCGTCCTCAAGAACCTGATGAACTGACACTTAAGAATTTATTAGACCCAAGCCATGAGACTTTTCCGACTCACATTTGCCACGATTCTCCAGCGTAAAGCTTGGGCGATCTGCGCTTTTGCGGTGACCGTCATGCCTTTCGCGCTGCCGATGATTTCAAGTGCCACTGAGAAGCCGCTTCTGGTGCAACCCGCCCGCATCCTGGCTGCCTGGGGCATGCTCTGGACCTGCACCCTGCTGTGGGGTCTTTTCACCGCCGCCAAGGAGGGTGAAACGAACGCCAGGTCCGGTGTCGGCGAATATTTCCAAACCACCGGTATCTCGGCCACCCGCCAATTGTTTGAAATCTGGCTCGCCGTGGTGTGTTTCATCGCTCCGCTCGCCGTCATCACGGGACTGGTTTCCCAATTCGGAGCCGCGCCGTCCGATGCCGCGGAACGCTCGATGTGGTGGGTGCTCAACCTTCAATACACTACGCTTTTTCTGCTGGTCACCGCTCCGCTGCTCGCCTTGGCGACTGCGATCGCCTCGCGCTTCGGCGGCATCACCGGCTTCACCGTCACCCTGCTCATCGCGATCTACGGACTCTACGGCGTCGGCTATATCGAGCACATGTTGAAGCTGGAGGAAAATCCCATCCTCCGAGGACTGTGGGTTTATTCACCGCATTACAGCTTCGCGGATCTCACCCAGCGCCTGCTCTTCAAAAGGGGTTCGCTGCCGCTCGAAGGCTTCTGGAACATGGCCCTCTATTTCGCCGGAATCCTCGGAGTCTATCTGGGCCTCTCCCGCCTGACCTTCCGCACCAAGATCTCTGCCTGATTCTCCTCTGAAATTTCAGCTTTTATCGTCATATGTCACGCAAGTCCACCAACGTAATATCCTTCTGCCTCATCGGCAGCGGCGTGTTCGCTTGGGCGTTTGCCGGACGCCCGCTGGTCGCGAATCCCAACCTGACCGTGCCGCTCAATCCGATGGGGATCAATGGCAGTCCTTATGGCGAGGTCTTCGCCATGGCGATGCAGGGCCCTATCGACACTTATTTCCACGGAGCCATGGGCACCGGCGTCCATCGTCACGTGAACGGCGAGTCCTGCATGTCCTGCAAGGGGACTCCCGCCCCTGCCGCGATCCCGGATTCCACTCCGAAAATCTTCAAAATCCCTCAGGCGGAATCGAAATCCACTCCCGTCGTCAAAGCGAACCCCGGTCTGTCAACCCGCTTCGAGGGCTTCCTTACCTCGTTGGGCAAGCTCGAGACTATCAGTACTAATCCCAAGACCCCGAGCGACGCCCACAAGCTCTATCTCCGCCGCCAGACCGAGAACAAACTGCGCTTCGCCTACAACCTCGATCCCGCGCACTACGGAAATTACAACTCCCTCAACCTTTTCCTCTCGGAAGCCGGTTTCGGCACGCGCCCCGAGTTGAACGCCTCGGTTGCGAAACTTGCGGAAGACACCATCCAATACTGCCTCAAGCAGGAGCACGACCCCCGCCCGGCGCTCACCGCGGCGGCGGCGGCCACCAACATCCTGCAATTCATGTTCGCCGACCAGCATGAGGAGAAGCCCAAGTTCAACACCACGCAGATGCGCCAGGTCCTGGGAGTTCTCGACCATAGCCTCGCCCGCTACAACGCCCTCGCCAAGGAATGGGACGAGACCAAGCAATGGGATCTGATCTCCACCCAGCGCATCAACGAGTGCGAGGACCGCTATACCTTCATCTGCAAAATTCGCGAAGCCTGTGAAGGCACCATTCTTCGCCTCGAGGGCAACCATCAGCCCCAAGCCTCGAACTAACTCCCGTTCTTCCAGATTTCAAAACTTCAGCACCTACCAGAAAGATGTCCGTTTATTCCGCCACCATCGAACCACCGCCGCTTCCGGGTTATGCCCCGGCAGCCGCGCCGGTGCGTTTCATGCACGGGATGCGTGGCACGGATCTGCTGGGCATCATCTTCCGGGTCTGTCGCGAGCTGCGCGTGTCCGACATCCAGATGCGCGCCGAGCGGCCGGTTTACATCCATACCAACAAGGGGATGGAGAAACTCGACTTCCTTGGCATCCTCACCGCCGCCCACATGGATGAGATCCTCAAGGAGCTCATCACCAACCGGGAAAGCGGTAGCCACGGCTTCGGCCAGGACCAGGGCATGGAAATGCGGGTCGATGAAAAAATCCGCCTCGCCATCGCCGATTTCGCCGAGCGCCGGGTGGCCGATTTCTCCTGCGACGGCATCCCCATGGGCAACGACGGCGAGCGCTCCGGCCGCCTGCGGATCCAGGCCCACCTCAGCTCTTCCGGCCTCGGCGTCACCTGCCGGATTCTCAACGACTTCATCCCCGAACTCGAATCGCTCGGCATCGATCCGGACACCACCGACACCCTGCGCCACGGCGTCCTCAAGCGCGCCGGCCTCTGCTTGGTCACGGGCCCGACCGGTTCCGGGAAATCCACCACGCTCGCCTCGCTCATCGACTGGGCGCGCCGGAATCATCCCAAGCACATCGTCACCGTCGAGGACCCGATCGAGTATCAGTATCCCGACGACATGGATGACCCTGACTATCCCGGTCACCGGATTCCATCTCCCAGTATCGTCACCCAACAAGAAGTCGGCCGCGACGTGCACTCCTACCGCCAGGGTCTCAAGGACGTCCTGCGGAAGGCGCCCCACATCATTCTGCTCGGAGAAATCCGTGATCGCGAGGCCATGGAAACCTGTATGGAGGCCGCGCAGACCGGCCACCTGGTTCTCTCCACCCTTCACACCACCGGTGCCGTCAAGACCATCGGCCGGATCCTGGAACTCTACCCGAAGGACAACCACGCCTCCGTGCTCAGCCGCCTGGCGGAGATCCTCATCTTCATCCACTCCCAGGGTCTTCTGAACGGCGTCCAAAAGCGGGTCCTCACCTACGAGTTCCTCCAAAACAACGACGACGCCGTCTCCAGCGCCATCGCCAACTACGACGGCGGCGCCCGTTCGCTCGAAGATGTCATCCGCCGCGCCGGCAACATCGAGTGGGACAACAATCTCAAGCGCCTCCTCAACCGGGGCCTCATCACCCACGAAACGTTCGAGAACGTCAAAATGAACAAAAACGACGACGGAATGTAACAAACACTCTCCGAGAACCGCCCCACCCCCGAAGAACTCAGAATCCTTCGGAGTCCCAAAGGCGCTCTCCATCCGACAAAAAACAAACACACCCAAATAAAAAATAGAAAAATACACACTATGAAACTGACCAACACCCAAAGCATGAAAGCAAAGTCCGGAATGACCCTCCTTGAATTGACGGTCGTCATCCTCGTCCTGCTTTCCCTCATCTCGATCCTCTTCATCGGCGCACGTGCCTGGAAGAAGGGTTCCGACCGTTCCGCCAACATCATGAACGTCCGCAACACGCAACAAGCGATGCGCGGACACCAGAACCTGAAGGAACTCGCCTCCGGCGCTGCCTTCGTCCAAACCGACTTGGAAACCTACATGAAGTTCCCCAAGAACATCGGTTCCGCTGCGGATGGTGGCGTGGATTACACCGCTGGTGCCACAATCACGGTGCAATCCGCCAATCCTGCCACCACCTATGACCACATCTGGCTTCAAATGACCGCCGAAGGTGAGCCAACAGGTGAATATGGTCAAAACGGCTTCGCCGATTCGACCGGTTGGTAAGCTGATTCCCATCTCCCTGTAAGGAGAGATGAAAAATCCCCGGGTCCGCCTGCTCGCGCGGGCGGACCCCTTCCCGATCAAACACGATTCAAAACAACACCCTCATGAAACTGTCCCAAACTCAAAACATCAAAGCGAGATCCGGCATGACCCTAATTGAACTCACGGTCGTCATCCTCGTCCTGCTTTCCCTCATCTCGATCCTCTTCATCGGCGCGAAAGCGTGGAAGGTAGGCTCGGACCGTGCCGCCAACGTCATGAACCTCCGCAACGTGCAGCAAGCCGTCCGCGGCCATGCCGCCATGAACGACATTCCGCAGGCGGATGCCACCGTCACCCCCGCCATTGTCGGCGGAGCCGTCACCAAGATCGCCATCTTCGGTGCCGCCAGCGACGGAGTCGGCGGCTACCTGCGCCTGCCGGCGACCGTGGCCACCGTGTCCTACACTGTCCCCAGTGAAATCAATACCGCAGTGGGTGTCCTCTATCTGACACCCAGCACCACCGGTGCCGTCGGTGCCACTTACGGCCCCAAGACCGGCTCCACCGCCGACTGGTGATCGCCGGAACCTGATGTTTTGCCATCAGGTTTCCATTCCACGGTCCGCCGGTTTCGGCGGGCGGACCGTTCTTCTTATAAGTCCCTAGAATCTCCGGAAGCCCCCCGTCCGCCATGCACTCCCTTACCTCACAGTCCCTTGGCCACGTTTCAACATCCGGCATCCCTGAACGCCTTCAAGCAGTTCAGCCAGGCATGTGCGATCCTGCGCAACACCTCCCGCGCAAGTAATCCCGCTTGGTATCAGAACGCTCTCGATCTCAACTTCCAGCTCCACATCCGGGTGGATGGAGCCAGCGTCTCCACCCTCTATCACGATTGCAAAAAAGCCCAGTGGAGCAACGGGCCGACCCTCACCGACGAGGTGCTGCATGACTCCGCCAGACTGGAGTCGATGGTGGCGGAGGCGTTGCGGTATGCCCGCTCCCAGGCTGCGACTTCACTCGGGGTGATCCTCCACGTCGCAGACGAGTTCGCCACCACCGAACTGAAGCCGGAGCTCGACAATCCGGCCTCACTTCCCGACCTCAAGGACACGGCGCTTACCGACCCGGGAGCGATCCTCGCGGACTCCTCCATCCAGGTGGACCAATCCTCGTGGCGCGTGATTCCGTATCCTGCCGCCGGCAGTGAGGTGATTGGTTCGACCATCACCGTTTCCAAACAATACGCCCCGCTCGTCGCGAGCCTTCGTGAGGCCGGTGAAAGAGAGAATTTCCCGGTCGTCACCCACGCCTTGAGCGCCCCCTTGGTCGCCATCATGGGGCTGAGCCAGGTCCTCGCGCCCACGCCCGGCAAGCCCTTCGTGGCCATTCTTCAATACCCGTGGTTCACGGCCCTGGCCTTTTTCAACGAGCATGCCGACCTCCGGCTCATTCGCACCCTGCAGCACCGCGGCCTCCGGCGCCCCACCAATTTCCGCAACGCGCTGGCCACCACCAATGCCTCGCTCGAGTTTGTCGATCCGGATCTTTTCCTGCTCCGTCTGGGTGCCCAGGTGGACACCACGCTGGACGCGGATCTCCGGGTGACCTTCACCACCAGCCGCGTGGAAGTGGTCCAGCAGAAGCCGGTGGAGGGGATTCCAAGTTGGTGCCCGGAGATGGTGCTTGCCACCGTCCCGCCCGCGCCGGGCGCGCCTACCATCACCAGCCACACCTTCACCATCCTCGCTGAAGAGAAATGGGCGCTGCAGGATTTCCTGCCCGCACCGAGGGAAGTGGTCGAGGTTTTCCCGAGTCGCTCGGAAATGCAGTTGCTCAGGATTGTCAGGCTGGCCCGGGTGGCGGTCTTCGCCATCGCGGTGTTGTGCATCGCCTATTTCGCTTTCGGCGTGGTCGATCTGGTCCGCCGCCCGGAGTGGTCGTTTGATCCGACCCAAGCGGAGGTGACCAAGGGACGTCTTGGGAAACTCGGCGTCGAACGGAAAAAGGCCGACCATTGGAACAACTTGCTGGAGGACCGCTCCAAGGCGTGGACTTGCATGGAATCGCTCTCCCGCATGTGCCCGGAAAACGGCGGCATGTTGGTGAAGGGCTACATCCATTCCGCCCGTCCGGACAACACCCCCGGCAAGGCGACGGTGGGATTCATCAAAGAGTGGAAAATCACCGGTTACGCGCGGGACGAGGCGCTCGACTACCTGAACACCCTCAACACCAAGGAAGGCATCGCCGCCCACTTCAGCGAGATCTTCCGCCTGACCGGCAACAGCGCTTACAACCCCGGCGTGGGCAACCGCAATCTCGTCGTGAACGTCCGCACCCAGGAAAACAGCAACTTCAAGCCCGTCCCGCCGGAATCGGCCGTCGTCACCGATGAGTCAACCTATCCGTTCACGTTCGACCTCGTCATCACCCAGCGCTTCGAAGCCACCGATCCCATGGCGGTCACCGTATCAAAAGCTCCTTGAGTCATGCATCTCTACCGTCAAACCATCGTCCTGTTCGGAATCGTCATCCCCATCGTCATCACGGCCGTAGTGGTCGGCTTTTGCTTCATGCTCAAATCCAAAATGACCGACTCCTTCGACAACAAGATGACGAGCTACAAGGCCTACGAGGTCAGCCGCGTCGCCAGCTTGGAAATCGAGGCCAAGGTCTCGCGCGAGCGCCAGCACGTCGAGCGTTGGAGCACCCAGTTGGCCCAGGAGACCGCCAGCGCCGTCACCACCAACCTGCGCGAGATTTCCGAGCATCTGCCGCCCAAGGAAATCCAACAGACCGCCTTCGAGCGGCCGAGTGGCAACGGGGGATTCGGAAACGTCTCCGCACAGAACTCCTCGCAGATCCGCATCGCGTTCCGCGGCACCTTCCGCACCATGCAGCGGGCCTTCCTCGAGCTGGAGTCCCGGATGCCAAGGCTGCAGCTCCAGGATCTGAAAATCGATCCCAGCTCGTCCATGTCCTCGCTTCTCAACTTCCAGGTCACCTACACCGCATGGGAAAACTAACCATGGCGGAGGTCTTCAACCGCCAAGCCAATTCCATTTCAGCCCCATGAAACCACACCACTCCAACCCAGCGCGAAATCCCAGCCCCATTGCTGGAAGCCAGGTGGCCGCATGGAGTTCCATGGCCGCCCTCGTGCTGGCGTTTGGCGCCTCTTTCGCGGCCGCCCAGTCCGCCGCGAATTTCGACACCCAGACACTGGTCCCCGAGGCTCCCGTCGCGAAGGTGGAAACAACCGCCAAGCCGGTCGTCGCCGAGGTCCCCCCGGCCATCACCACGCCTTCCCGCCTGGTTGGTCCCACCGAGATGGAGAACTATCTGGCCTCGGTCGCCTCGGTCTTCCTGAGCCGGGGCCGTGCGCTGGATCCCTTCGGCATGCCGCAGGATCCGGACGCCAAGCCGATCGTCAAGGCACCCGTCCCCGGAGCGGTCAAGCGCATCGCCCCCATCCTGGCGACCCCGTTCCCGGAGATCATCGACAAGATCGTGGTCACCACCATCATGCCGGGCGAGAAGCGGTTTCTGGTCGGGACCCGCTCGATCAAGCAAGGCGAGCAGATCCCGCTCACCTTCCGCGGCAAGCAGATCCGCGTGCAGGTCACCGAGGTGACATCCCGCCAGATTTCCTTCAAGAATCTCGAGAGCGGCGAGATCGCCTCCCGCAAGCTCGACATGCTGCCGGTGGGCATGACGCCCGGAAGCCGCGGGATCACCGCTCCCGGCATGACCCTGGACCGCCCGAATGCTCCGATCGAACTCGAAACGGGTGAAATCGCACCCTAACAATTTCCCGAACGCCCGACTCACCACGACCATGAAAGCCGCGAAACTCCTTGCCTTCTCCGCCGCAGTCCTAGCGGCGGGATTCCTCCACGCCCAATCCCCGGCCGATCCCTTGATCGAGCCGGTGATCGCCCCGGAAGAAACATCCGCTGAAATCCCCGGATCGGAAACCACCCAGCTCGAGGCGCCCGATCTATCCGGATCGGCTGCCGGGAAAGTCCAGCCGCCACCCGCCCCGGGAGACCCCGGCGAGTCCGCACCGCCGGTCGCGGGTGGCGCGCCCGGCACCGCCGCGCCCTTCGGCCCGCTGGAGCAGCAGAAAAATGAGATGAAACAGGCCGACGAGGGCTTCATCATCAAGGACGCCGGCCTCAACGACATCTTCCAGTTCCTCGCGAAATCCGCCGGCCGCCAGTATTTCCATAACAGCAAGATCGCCGGACCCGACTTCCTGGTCACCGGCCACCTCAACGACGGCAAGCCGCTGGAGCAAATGGAGGAGCTCGCCTTCATGTACGGACTTTCCCTTCACGTGAAGGGCAACACGATCTACGCGCTCACCCAGGCCCAGCTCGCCCAGCTCCCGAGCGCGGAGTTCCACTATCAGCTCCGCTACCTCCGCCCCACCGACATGGAGCAGATCAAGGAGCTCATCAAGCCGCTCCTCAGCCCCGGCACCGGCATCGTGAACTTCGAGCCGAAGACCAACACCATCATCATCATCGACTCCACCCACCGCATCGAACAGGCCCGCGACCTGCTTCACTCCATCGACAAGGCGAAGGGCCAGATCATCATCGAAACCAAGATCCTCCGCGTCAACAGCACCACCGCCGAGCGCACCGGTGTCAACTGGGCCACCTCGCTGGGCAAGGACGGCACCACGCTCTCGGCCGCGGCGAACCTCAATTCCATTTTCGGCCTGAACAATGCCGTGCAAAGTGGCGATGGTGCCGGCGCGGTGGTCGCCGAGGCGAACCTCGTGCTCAGCCCCGTCCAGGTCTCCGGCGTCCTCCGCGCGCTTGCCGAGGGCGTGCTCGCCCGCCAGATTTCCAATCCCGCCCTGATCACCGAAGACAACGAACAGGCGACGATCTCCTTCATCGACCGGGTGCCGATCATCACCACCACCACCACCGTCTCCACCGGAGCCGCCAACCCGACCGTCACCGAGGAGGTGCGCTATAAGATCGACGAGAGTGATCCGAGCATCGACACGGCTCCTGACAAACATCGGGAAATCGGCATCTCGCTGGTGGTCACCCCCACGTTGCTGCCGGACGGCACCGTCCGCATGAAGATCCGCCCGCGTTCCGCCCAGATCGTCGAGCAGATCCTGAGTCTGTCCGGGAACAAGTATCCCCGCGTGACCGAGTCGATGATCGAATCCATCGCCCGCGTGCCGGACGGTTACTCGCTGGTCATCGGCGGCTTCTATGGGGAGAGCGAAAGCAACGGGAAGACGAAAATCCCGCTGCTCGGAGACATTCCAATGCTCAATTTCTTCTTCAAGAGCAAGGAAGCCACCAAGGAGAAAACCAGCCTGGTTTTCATCGTCACCCCGACGTCCTACGACCCGACGAAGCGCAGCTCGACCGACCAGGCCACCAGTCGTTTTCGCAACGCCACCACCATCGACTGCGATCACAACTGGGTCGATGAGGACAACCCGGGCCCCGCCCACCAGCCGAACCTGAAGCGCTCCCTGCGCGGCTTGCAGCCCACCGAGGCGCCTTACTATCCGCGTGCCG
The DNA here is from genome assembly GCA_041172045.1 of Verrucomicrobiota bacterium. Taxonomy (GTDB): domain Bacteria; phylum Verrucomicrobiota; class Verrucomicrobiia; order Verrucomicrobiales; family Akkermansiaceae; genus Luteolibacter. Next base: position 13,467 of record JBEDKU010000602.1, read on the forward strand.
AAGAGCTGGTCCCCCGGAAATCGCCGACCCCCGCGCGCTCCTCATCGAATGCCGCCCGGCCTTACAAACGCTGAGCCACAAGGGGTGAACATGACGGATCGTGCGGGAAACCGCTTCAATGATCGTTTCATTCCCCAGTCCATCCAACTCCCAATCACCCGCGTTTCCTCCCTTCATGCTGTCCGCCTCACCATTTCTCGCAGCCCCGGAGCCCGATCTTGTCCCGAAAGGGGACGACATCTGGGACTTCGCGGAAATCTGCCTGCAACAAACCGCCGGCGCGCTCCATCAGGTGCGCGCCGGCACGCCCGCTGAAATCTCCCAGGCGATCTCCAACATCCGCGAGGACCACGCCCGGGAAACCCCCGCCGACCTGATCGAGGGACTCGCCCGCGTCCAGGGACACGCCGAGGAGCATGTCAGCCTGGCGATCCTTGAGCTTGGCAACAAGGTGGCCACCACCCTCAGCATCACCGCCCCGTTGATCCCCTTCGGCGGGAAACTCATCGCGCCGTCCGCTTTTTACGAATCCTTCGACCGCGTCCACAAGATCGCCCGCGTCCTCTTGTCACCGGTGGTCTATGCCGAGGACACTGACGCCATCGGCACCGCTTCCGTCAATCCGATCGCCTCCGCGATCCTGGCGGAGGAAATCGGCAGGCAGGTTTACAAGCGCTTCGGCATCCGCCCCTTCGTCACCATCGCCCGGCTTGAATACGAGAGCTGGACATTCCTCACCCGCAAACACTTCGAGCTGTGATTGAATTCGATGGCATTTCCTTCAACGAGCTGATCAGCCGCCGCATCATGGGCGAGCTGGCCGGGCACGACCCCAGCTACGCGGAGCTCGCGCAGGACCAAGTCCCCAACCGCGTCACCCGCTTCAGCTTCATGGCGGCCATTGCCAAGATCAACGGGCTGCCGTTTTTCCCCAAGGTCGCCGAGTTTTGCGACGGCACCCTCCACGCGACCTGCGACTCCACCGTGATGACCCGCGGTTTCTTCGCGCCGCTCTGCCTTTCCGGGCCGGACAAGCTGATCGTCGCCATCGCGAATCCCTGGAGCCCGCTGCCCGAGGAATATCTGGCACCGCGGTTCCCGCATCTGGAAATCGTCAAGGTGGTCACGCTCGCCACGGAAATCAGCCGCGCCATCGAGTCGGTCGCCACCAACAGCGGTCCCAGCCGATCCGAGCTGGAGGCCATCGACGTGGAGGACATGGACGACGGCATCCATGACTTCGACGTCACCACCGACTACGCCGAGCCGATGGCGCAGCTCATCGCGACCATCATGTCGGACGCCGTGCGCACCCGCACCTCGGACGTTCACTTCAAGGTGGAGAAGGAGTCGTTTTATTATGCCTTCCGCTGTGATGGCGACATCGGCGCCAAGGTGGACATCCCGATGAAGCTCAAGGACCGGCTCGACGCCTTCCTGCTCAACCTGATGCGGCTGCCGACGGAAATCCGCAACACGGCGCCCGGCATTTCCGGACGTTTCACGATTTCCTATTTCCACCGCCCCATCGACATCCGCTACGAGCGCCACCGGACCTATCGGGGCTATCACATTACCATGCGTCTGCTCGACAAGAGCAACATCAACGTCACGCTGGGCAAGGGCACGCTCGCCTTCGATGACGAGACCATGTTCGCGCTGAACAAGGTGATGAAAATCCCCGCCGGCATCATCGTCATGTCCGGCCCGACCGGTTCCGGAAAGTCCACCACGCTCAACGCCATCCTGCGCGAGCTCAACCGGCCCGACGTGAACATCCTCACGCTGGAAAATCCGGTGGAAGACGAGGTCCCCGGCATCACCCACTGCGACTTGAAAAGCCCCAAGGAATTCAAGCCCATGATCGCCTCCTTCATGCGCTCCGACCCGGATATCATTCTGATGGGCGAGGTGCGGGACATCGAGTCCGCGGAGCTCGCCATCGAGGCGGCGGTGACCGGGCACAAGGTGCTCACGACCATTCACACCGCCCGCGCCTCGCAGATCATCGAGCGCTTCGAACAACTCGGTTTGGAGCGTTGGAAAATCGCCCAGACCCTCAAGGCCGCCTGCGCCCAGCGCTTGGTCAAGCTTCTCTGCCCGTATTGCAAGGAGCCTTCCAACGGTGTTGAGGAACTGGATCGCAAGACCTTCAGCCTCGACGACACCTGGGCGACCATTCCCGTTTACGTCGCGCGCCCCGGCGGTTGCGCGGAATGCCGGAATACCGGTTACAACGGCCGCACCGCCATCCTCGAGATCATCCCGATCACGCCCAAGATTTCCGACATGCTCGCGAAGGGCGAGATGACTCCTTACGAACTGGAAATGAAAGTCGCGGAGGAAGGCGTGCTGCCCAGCCTCCGCCGCAGCGGGCTCAGACTTCTCCGCGATGGAAAAACCGACCTGATCGCCGTGAGCAAGGTGATCGACATGACCTACACCGATGACTAGCGCCACCACCACCACCGCCGCCGCCGAGGGCAAGTCTTCCACGCCAGCGAAAACGCCGGCTCAAAAGGGGACTCTCGCCGGCCTGAACAAGCCGAAAAAGGTCAAGGAGTTCAAGGTCAAGGACCAGGTGGACATGTTCCGCGGTCTCGGCTCGATGTTGCGCGCCCAGATCAACACGGCGGACGCCCTCAAATACTACGGACAAGGTCTTCCTAACAAGTCCGTTTCCGACGCGCTCGCCCGCATCCGGGAAGACATCAACACCGGCATGAACGTGCACGAGGCCTTCCGCCGCACCGGCCGTTTCAGCGATACCATCATCGGCCTCATCCAGGCGGGATCCGATGCCGGCCAGCTCCACCACGCGTTCCAAGCGCTCGCCGCCCGCTTGAAGAGCGCGATGTTCTTCACCAAGCAGATTAAAAAAGCCACCATCACCCCGTGCTGCATCATCTGCGTGTTGGTCGGCGCCTTCATCGTCTCGCAGGTCAAGATCGTGCCCCAGGTGGAGGAAATGTTGGACGGTGTCGGGGCGAAGCCGGACGGCATGACCGCCATCTCCTTCAAGGTCAGCCATTTCACCCAAGCCACCTGGCCGGTGTTTGTCGCCGTCGCCATCGGCATCGGCATTACCATCGCCCGCTCCGCGAAAGTGCGCAACCTGCTGCTCGGATTCGTCATGTCGAAGTGGCGGTTGATGCGCTTGCTGGTCATGAGTCTCCGGCAGGTCACCTTTCTCTCGACCATCCAGTTGCTGCACTCCAACGGCATCAACCTCGCCAAGTCCATCCGCGTCTCGGCGAACAGCGTCAAGAACACGCCCTTTTACGAGGAACTGCGGACCGCCGCCGACAAGTATGAAAACTCCGGCGTCCCGCTTTCCACGGCTTTCGCCAAATACACTTCCGTGGACGCGCAGGTGACCCACATGCTCTCCATCGGCGAGAAATCCGCCTCGCTCGACGCCCAGTTGGGCATGCTTTGCGAAATGTACGAGGAGGACCTGCAGAACCACATGGCCGCCTTCGCCGCCACCGTCAGCTTCATCGTCCTGCTCATCGCCGTCGCGCTCATCGCGGCGGTCTTCATCGGAACCTTCCTGCCGATCTTCCTGATGGGTCCGAAGATGATGCAGTCGGCGGGATAACCCAAAAATTCAAAGGCCATGCAACTGACGCGCTTCGACCGATGGTTACGTGAAAAATATGTGTATGAAACCCATATCCACACGCTACGTCCTCCGGAATCCGTGCCCAAGGGCGTCCGCACCGTGGAGATCCCCGATGTGCCGGGGAAACGCTACAAGCACCTGTATGTGGCCCCGAGCAGCAGGCTGTCCGACGAATTGATCGGTGTGCTCAAGGCGAACAGCCAGATGTACACCACCCAGATCGTGGACCGCAAAAACTGGTATGTGCCGTTCATCGCTCCGAAAAGCAAGTCGGTCACCTGGTGGCTGATCTCGACCGCGGTGATCATCATCTCGGTCTTCACGGCGTTGATCTATCTCAAGGGACTCACCGAAGACCCCGAGTTCCGGAAGAATTTCATGGAAGCCCTGAACCTTTTCAAAAACGGCTGAGGTCAACTTCCAGCTTTTCAAGAAGATCCGAATAAGTTAATTAATCACCGTCATGAAAATCCCGCGTTCATCCCGCCTTTTGAGCAAAGCATTCACGCTGGTGGAAATGACGATCGTGATCCTCGTGATCCTCACCCTCACCTCGGTGGGCTTCATCTCGTCCAAAAAGATGACCGACTGGAAACTTGGCAGGGCGGCTGCGGAATCCCTGCGCTCAGTGTGGTCCGCCCAGCGCATGTATCTCGCGGACAACCCGACCGCCACCGTCTCGGCACTCACCAACGCGGACCTTATTCCCTATCTGCCGAACAATGTGGCGGCCATTCCCACCATCACCTCCTTGGCCGGAACGAGCCTCACGATTCTGGTGAACCGCATTCCCCCCGTCGTCAACGCAGGCTCGGGGATCCCCTACGATCCCTCGCCCAATACCACGGATCTCCTCTGGGATGTCGGCCAACCATGATTCGTCTCCTCTCATTATTGGCGGGTTTCGCGCTTGGCACGGTGGCATCCGCCTCCGAGTTCAAACATGTCGGCGATTTCCTGCTTCAAGCCCATTTCAAGATCACCGGTCAGCAGGTGACACCCATTCCCATGAAGCCTCTCGCCTTCAGCGTCTTCACCGACGGGGTGAAAATCCGGGTGACGGCGGAAGGCGATGCGGATTCCCACAGCACTTTCGAAATCTACCGCTCCGACGGCATCGGCCGTCAGCGCCAGGGGGCCGGCGCGCTTGAAGTGATTCCCGGTCTCCAGGCGACGAGCAACGTGGGCGGCACCCTTCGGCATCTGCGGCTTTCCCGCGAAGCCATGACCATCACCACCTTTCCCGGGGTCTCGGACCAAACCATCGTCAGCCATGCGGTTGCCGCCGAACCAAGGCCCGAAACCGTGCGCGTTGCGGATCAAAACCCAGTGAAACCATGAAACCACTTCCCGCTCAAAACTCGAATCTAGTCCGGGTGATCGACAGCGCGATGCCCTCGCTCCCGACGGTGCTACCCACTCCGACCACGTCCTATTCCAGCTCGAACCGCCGAACCGCCCATGGTTCCGTGCAACGCGTCTATCCCTGGCTGCTCTTCGCAAGCACCACCCTCGCCGGAGTCTTCTGCGTCATGTACCTCACGAAGCCCTTCATCCAGGCCTCGCAATCCACCAGCCCGGCCTTTGTCACTCCTGTGCTGGTTTCCAAATCCACCGCGCCGCCCGCCAAATCCAGCCTGATGCCGGACAAGGACCGCCTCCCCGGCGAAAAG
>JBEDKU010000603.1:0-6158 GCA_041172045.1 Verrucomicrobiota bacterium
ATAGACGTTCTGCGGATAGAGTTTTTTGAGGATGTCGGACTTGGCGGTGCGCGTCTGGGTGTGCCATTGGCTGCTGGTGCCGCGACCGGTGAGCATGAGGAAGGGGAAATTGAAATCCACCGGCTCGGGCATTTCCGCGGGCGGGGAGAAGAGGAGCTTTGCCTTGCCGTCAGGGGTGTGGTAATGGCCATCCTCGAACAGGCGGCGCGACTGGAGATTGGAAACCTGCGTCTTGGCCATGCCTTCAGGAAACGGCCACTGGATGCCGCCGAGGCGGTCGATCATGTCGTAGCCTTCGATGCCGGTGATGTCGCAGGGACGGTCCTTGGTGAGGTCACGCAGGAGCAGGAACGCGGCCTCGGGCGAGGTCCATTTCCCGAACATGCCGCCGCAGCCCCAGGCGTTGGCGATGAGCCGGAAGATCCGGAAATCCGACAACGCCTGACCCGGGGCTTTTCGAACCGCCTTGAGCGTGCCGATCCGGCGCTCCGAGTTGATGAAGCAGCCGTCCTTCTCCCCCCAGCCGGCGGCGGGCAGCACGAGATCGGCCACCCGCGCGCTCTCGGTGGTGTGATACATGTCCTGCACGACGAGAAATTCCAGTTTTTCGCGCAGCGCGGCGAGTCGGCCGGAGTCGATCCAGGAGTGGAACGGATTGGTCGCCACGATCCACAGCGCTTTGATTTTTCCGGACTCCGCCGCTTCGAGGATCTGGTCGTAGGCCAGCGAATACTCGGACGGGACGCACTCCAGCGGGATGTCCAGTCCGGCGGCGACTTTCCGCCGGTGCGCTTCGTCCGCGAAATCGTGCCCGCCGACGAGTGAGGTGGTGTTGGAGAACAGGCGGGAACCCATCGCGTTGCACTGGCCGGTGATCGAGTTCGGGCCGGTGCCGGGTTTGCCAATGTTGCCGGTCATCAGGCAGAGATTGATGATGGCTTGTGCGGTGCGCACGCCCTCGTGCGACTGGTTCACCCCCATCGTCCACCACCAGGACACGCGCTTGCCGGGCTCCGACACCGTGCGGGCCAACCGCTCGATGGTTTCGATCGACTGGCCCGTCCGCTCCGCCATTTCATCCGGCGAGTAGTCTTTGAGAAACTCGGAAAACTCCGCGATGCCTTCGGTCCGCGCCAAGGATGCCGCATCCACCCGGCCGTCGCGAAGGATGCAGTGCGCCAGCGCGTAGAGCAGTGGAAGGTCGCCCTTGGGTTTGAGCGCCACATGTTGCGTGGCGGCCTGCGCGGTCTCCGTCGCCCGCGGATCGATGACGATGATTTGCGGGTTCCGCCGGTTGCGCATCACCCGCTGCCAGAGGATGGGATGGGCGATGCAGAGATTCGCGCCGATCAGCACGATGACGTCGGATTCCTCGAAGTCCGCATACGTCGCGGGGGGCGCGTCAAAGCCGAAGGATTGTTTGTAAGCGGTCACCGCCGTGGCCATGCATTGGCGGGTGTTCGCGTCGCCGTGCAGAAAGCCCATCCCGAACTTGAACAGGCAGCCAAGGAACGCCATTTCCTCGAAGGGAATCTGCCCGGTGGATAGAAACGCCACCGACTCGCGCCCGTGCTCGTCGCGGATCGCCTTCAGCCGGGTGGTGAACACGTCCAGCGCCGTCGGCCAATCGGTTTCCATCAGATTTCCCGCGTCGTCGCGCAGCAGCGGCACGGTGGCCCGGTCCGGCGAATCGAGTGGATCGAGCGCCTGCCAGCCTTTCGGGCAGGCCATTCCCAGGTTCACCGGATAGCCCGCTTGGGGGCTCAGGTTGATGGCCTCGCCGTTTTCGTCGAGGTGGATCTTCAGCTGGCAGCCGGTCGCGCAATAGCCGCAGATCGAGGTGACGGTGGATGCCGGCCTGAGACGTGCGGGGATTTTTCCCAGTCCGAAATTTCCCGGTTCCTGCACCAGATCGCGGGTGAGGGGACCGGTGTGCTGTTTGAGAAAACGGGAGAGCATGGGAGTGAAGCGAGCACGTCGCGTGCGAGATCCCACGGGCAATTCAAGCCCCCGCCGCGGGATGGCTCATGCGCGGGATGAAGGCGTTTAATGCGGGGCCTGTCATGCCTGGCGGCGGAGCGTCAGGTGGATGATTTCCGCCGGGGCGTTCATCCGCAGGGGGAACCAGTTGCCGGTGCCGTTGCTCACGACGAGGGCGCGGCCGGCCTTTTGATAGAGTCCGGACCAGTAGCGGAACATGGCAGGGCCCGCGCCGGTGTCCTGGGTGAGCATGACCTGGCCGCCGTGGGTGTGGCCGGAAAGGGTGAGCGGGAATCCGTGTTCCGCCGCCCGGTCGAAGGCGTGCGGGTGGTGGGACAGCAGGATGGGAAACGCCGCGGGATCGCGGAGGGCGGCCACCGCGCTGACGTCGCGCGCCATTTCCTGTTCGCCGTGGTTCCAGACGGTGCCGAGAATCTGCACCGGCACGCCGCGCACCTCGATGGTGGCGGCCTGGTTGCGCAGCAGCGCCAGGCCGGCGTCGCGCACGCCCGTTTCAAATCCCACCGGGTCATCGAACAGGTCGTGGTTGCCCTCGATCAGGAAGACCCCCGATTTGCCGCGCATTTTTTGCAGCATGGCCACCGCGGCGGGCAGGTCGCGGATCGTGTTGTCGATGAGATCGCCGGTGAAGAGCACGAGGTCCGCGTCCAGGTTGTTAGTCGCGGCGGCGATTTCATCGAGCACCCGGCCGCGGGTGAATTTCCCGACGTGGGTGTCGGTGACGTGGGCGATGCGCATGCCGTCGAGCGCGGGCGGCAGGTCATTGAGCATGATCTCCATTTCCCGCACCCGGAACCGCGTGATGCGGGGCAGGTGGAAGGCCGCCGTGACGTAGGTGCCGGCCACCGGCAGGCTAACCACTGCGGCGGCCAGCCACTCGCGCCGGGTCCACTGCCGGCCATTGGTGGGGAGCTGTGGGTTTCCCGGCCGGAGACGTTGGAAAATCTGTCGGCCAAGTGAACCCACCGACCACGCCAGCATCGTCGGGATGCCGAGCAGTGGCAGGAAAATCAAGCCCCACAGGAGAACCAGCGCATACAGCGCGGCGGGGATTTGCTGCGTCACCACCTCCCGCCGTCCGAGCAGGACCCAGGTGAATCCGACGAGCAGCAACAGCACCGCGAGGCTCATGCCGAGCCGCAGGCCGCGATGGACTCCCATGCGGCTCAAGCGGCGGTCCGCCCACACCCACCAGGCCAGGGAAAGCAGCGGGATTCCCAGGATGATGATGGCGACGACGGTCATTGAGCGGTGGTCTCAATGGAGCACGGGCGGACGCGTGGTCAAGCCCGCTGTCGCAGCGCCTCCAGCCGCTGGATCAGCGGCGGGTGGGAGTAGTCGAGCCAGACCCGCAGCGGGGCGGGGGAGGGATGTGACAGGTGGTCGGCGGTCATTTTTTTCAACGCCTCGCCGAGGGCCGCGCCGTCGCCGGTGACCTTGGCGGCGTAGGCGTCCGCCTCGAACTCGTGGCGGCGCGACCAGGCGTTGGCGAGCACGCCAAGCGCCTTGCCGACCGGCTCCAGCAGGATGCTGAAAAGCACCAGGCCGACGTGCGGGGAAATTTGTTTCACGCCGAAGGCATCGAACAACAGTCGGGCGAATTTTCCATCAGGATCGGTCGCCAGTCCCAACAGGAAGAAGATCACCGCCGTTTGCAGGATGCCCACGGCAAGGCGCTGTTTGATGTGGCCGCAGCGGAAATGGCCGATTTCATGGGCGAGCACGCCGAGCAGTTCCGGCTGGGAGCTTTTGTCCACCAGCGTGTCGAACAGCGCGATTTTCTTGCGCTTGCCGAGGCCGGTGAAAAAGGCGTTCGCTTTGGTGGAGCGCTTCGAGCCGTCCATCACAAAGACGCCGGTGAGGGGGAAACCGCATTTCACGCCAAGCGCTTCGATCTCCTGCTTGAGCTCGCCGTCCGGCATCGGCGTGAACTTGTTGAACAGCGGCATGATCAGCGTGGGGGCCAGATAGGTGAGGATCAGCTGGAAGGCGGTCACCACCAGCCACGCCCACAGCCAGGCGTGGGCGACGTTGCCGAAAATCCACAGAACCGCCGCCGCGAGCGGCAGGCCGATGACCGCCGCGAGCACCAGGCCCTTGAGCCGGTCCATGACGAAGGTGGCCGGCGTCGAGCGGTTGAAGCCGAATTTCTGCTCGATTACGAAGGTGTCGTAGATCGAGAACGGCAGGGAAATCAGGCTCTGGCCGAGAAATAACAGCGACAGGAAAACGAGTCCCGCCAGCACCGGCGAACTGGTGAAGGAGCGGGCGAGCCCGTCCAGCCAGCCGAAGCCGCCTAAGGACCAGAATACCAATAACACCACCAGCGAGACCGTGGACTGGAGGATGCCGAAGCGGGCGTTCACTCCCAGATAGCGGCGGGCTTTTTCGAGTTTCTCCGCGTCCATCAGGTCTTGCAACGGCCCCGGGACCTGGGTGGGGAAGGTTTTCAGGTTCAGCAAGGTGGCGGCGAATTCCAGCTTCCAAAGCGCGAAAACGCCCACCAGGATGATCACCGACATGAAATTCCAATCGCTCATTGCAGCCATCATGCACGGCGCGCGACGGCCGACAAGAGCGGCGCTGTCCGCTGCATTGCTGATTTCCACGGGCGGCTGTATGAATCTCATCGCGAAGAAACACACCTACGGCGCCGATGCCTCGTCGCCGCCCGTCCGCGTCAATGGCGCGGACATCCGGATGCAGGTGAAACCGGAAGGGACCGACGGAGCTAATTTCGCTTTCAGCGCGATGGTCGTCTCCGCCGCCGTCGCCACACTCGACGGACCCTTCCGCTGGCGGATCGAGGCGACCGGGGAAATCGGGAAGCAGGACTACCTGGTCGTCCACCGGATTCGGACCCGCACCGCGAAGACCCGGCGCGACGAGTGGTATCCCGCCGCACTGCTCGGGAAGAAGGCCGATTTCAAGCGTCCGCGCGGCGCGACCGGGGCCACCCGCGCGGTGTATCCGATTCCCGGCCGGCTGGAGGTGAAACCGCGGGTGGACGGCGCGCTCGAGGTCTTCGTGGACCTGACCGTGGTAACGGCCGGGCGGCGCGAGCGGAAGCTCGTCAAGTTCCGGATGGACCCCTCGCAAACGCGTCAGGATGAGTTCATTTTCGTGCCTACCGAGATCATCTCCAGCTTCGGGAAATCGCCGGCGGATTGGGATGACGCAGGGTGGGATTGAGCGTTGCCTTGGGCGGATTTCGGGCTACGCTTTCCGAACCCACATGGTGAGCATCCCGTTTTTTCGCCGAGTTTCGCTGGTCTCGTGTCTCGCGACGCTGCCGGTTTGCGCCCAAGTGCTGCCGGCGCCGGTTCTCGCCTCCAATGGCCCCGCCGCGGAGGCTCCCGCTGCTAGAAATGCCGCCGACGGGGCGATTTTCACGCGCAAGGACGCCCGCGCCATCACCTTGAAAATCCCCGCGCCGCGCGGCCAGATCGTGGACCGGGAAGGCGCGCCGCTCGCCCAGAACCGCGTGGCCTATCAGGTGGCGCTGCAGTTCCGGCAGTTTGAAGATGCGGACCGGGACTTCGTCATCAACTGGGCGCGCACCCGGCTCGATTCGCTGCAGTTGCTGGTGAAAAACTCCGTGCCGAAGACGGACGAGGAGATTTACGACCATTACCGGCACCGGCGCTGGCTGCCCCTGCTGGTGACCGGCCAGATCGGCGAGAAGGAGGCGCGGGAGATCGAAGCCAAGCTCACGTCCGGCCTCATCCTGCAGCCGATCTACCGGCGTTTCTATCCGGAAGGCGAGCTCGCCGCGCACATCCTCGGCTACTCCGGCAGTGTCGGCAAGCTGCCCACCGGCCCCATCAATTTCAACGAACCGTTGTGGGAGGAGTCCGAAGGCCGCGCGGGACTGGAAAAAATCTTCAACACCCAGCTCTCCGGCGAGCCCGGCATGAAGCGCCTGCTGTTCGACGAGTCCGGCAACAAGCTGCTCGAAGAACAGGTCAAGCGCCCGCGTCCCGGAGGCACGCTCGTCACCACCCTCGATCTCGACTGGCAGAAACTCGCCGAGGAAACCCTGCGCAAAGGCTGCCGCCGCGGGGCCTTCGTCGTCATCGACGTGGTCACCGGCGAGGTGCTGGTGATGGCCTCGCGGCCGTCGTTCGACCTGAACAATTTCATCCCCGGCATCAACG
>JBEDKU010000604.1:0-5877 GCA_041172045.1 Verrucomicrobiota bacterium
TTCTGCCCGTCGAGGACGACGAAGTGGGCGACGCCCTGGAAAAATCCCTCATCAAACAAGGCATCCGCTGCCTCACCAACACCAAGATCACCGCCACGGTCGATCACGGCACCCACGTCGAACTCACCGTGGAAGGCCCCAAGGAAAATGGCGTGCTCAGCGCCGAAGTCTGCCTCGTCGCGATCGGCATCCAGCCCGTCCTTCCCGGCGGCATGGAGCCCGAGCTCGACCGCGGCTACATCAAGGTTGGCGATCGTTATGAAACCTCCATCCCCGGAGTTTACGCCGCCGGCGACATCAACGGCCCGCCATGGCTCGCCCACGTCGCTTCATTCGAAGCCGTCCAGTGCGTCGAAGGCTTGTATGTCGAAGGCCACAAACCGCGCAAGGTCACCAATTTCCCCGGCTGCACCTACTGCCACCCGCAAGTCGCTTCGGTTGGAAAAACCGAGCGCGCGCTCAAGGCGGAAGGCATCGAATACACCGTCGGAAAAATCCCGTTTGTCGCCATCGGCAAGGCCATCGCGTCCGGTGAGCCGGATGGATTCGCCAAGCTCCTCTACGGCAAGAAACACGGCGAGCTGCTCGGCGCGCACATCATCGGCGAGAACGCCACCGAGCTCATCGCCGAAATGGGCCTCGCCCTCGACCAGGAACTCACCAGCGCGGAAATCCACGCCACCATCCACGCGCACCCGACGATGTCCGAGGTGATCCACGAGGCCACGCTCGCCGCGGAAGGCCACGCGATCCACTTCTGACCGTTAGGAAATCAGCGCTGCGGGCAGTTCCACCACCTGATCCCGCAGCGCCACAAACACCCGGTCACGCGGTTTGGCATCCAGAATCGCGCCGCCGGTGAAGCTGCCGAACGCGGGCAGCACCAGTGTGTTTCCGCGCAGCAGGAAACATGGCAGCCGCAGTGAAGTGCGCTTGCCGTCCGGGATTTTCACCACGGGATGCCAATGTCCGGCGATGTGCAACCGGTCGCCTTCGGCATGCGTTGGGTCGTGGATAATCCGAACTTGCTCTTCTAAATCCAGGCAGGGGACGCTGTGGAGTGGCACCGACAATTCCGGGATTTTCAGGTCATGATTTCCCATCACCAAAGTGACGGGGACGCCAAGCCGCGCCATGAAATCCGCCAGCGCGGTTTCCAGCTCGGGCGTGACGCCGGTGGGCGCATGAAAGAGATCGCCCGCGATGACGAGATGCCGGGCCTGCGATTTTTCCGCCAGTGCCAGCAGCCGCGCGAGATCCCGGGCGCTGTCGCCTTCCGGCACCGGCAGCCCCTTCGCCCGGAAGGCGGCGGACTTTCCCAAGTGGATGTCCGCGACAATGAGCGTGGCGCTGTCTGTCAGAAAAACCGCGCCTTCCGGGAGAAGCGAGAGCGAAGGAATCTGTTGGAAAGGAAACATCACGACTGACCGGCGGCCTGGTTGAGGGCGCGGAGCATAGCTTCGAGCCGCGTGGCGGCGTCGCCCGCCGGGAGTGTGGCGGAAAGCCGGTCCGCCCACAAGGGGAAGGCCATGGGCGTGAGGTTTTCCGTTTCCACCAGATGCATCGGCGCGGACTGAAGGCGGCGGATGACGCTGGCGAGGCGGGTGAGTTCGAGTTGTTTCTCCAGGATCTCGCGGCGCGACTGGGCGAGCAGCAGGTTGCCGGAATCATAGCGCTCGAGCACTTCATAGAGCAGCGAGGCGCTGGACTGGAGTTCACGCTGGGTGAGGTCCTTTTTACCCGGCATCGTTTGCAGGATCAGCCCGGAAACCCGCGCGATCTCGCGGAACTGCCGCCGCGCGAGCTCGGCGGTGTTCATGCAGGCGACGAGGTCGTCGAGCAGGTTTTCATCCGTCAGGTGGGAGCGCAGCGATTCCTCGTCGAGATGGAGACCACGTTTGGCGGTGAGGGAAAAGCCGTAGTCGTTCTGCGTGGTGTGGATCGATTCGCCGGCGGCACGGGAAATCCGGAACGCAACCAGCGCCGCCAGCCCCTCGTGGACCAGCCGTCCCGCGAATGGATAGAAAAACAGATGCTCGCCCTCGCGCGACCGCGCGTGCTCGACGAGCAACGATTCGTCGTCCGGCAGCCGCGACCATTTTTGCTGGATCGCGAGGATCGGCGCGACGGCATCCATCTCCAACGACGGCGGACCGTGCCCATGCAGGCGGCGGGCGAACGCGTGGGACAGCTCAGTGGAGAGCGGAAACTTGCTGCCACCCCAGATCGCGATCGCTCCCTTGGGCGATCGGGCGGGTTTCACCGTGGCCGTCCGGTCGCGGAACCGCACGAGCGCGAGCTGCCGGCCGGCGAAAACGAACGCGGACCCCGGCTTGAAGCGGGAAATAAAGGATTCCTCGACAGTGCCCAACGTGTGACCGTTTGCGAACTTCACCGACACCGCCGGATCGCTGGAAATCGTGCCGATGCTCAGCCGGTGACGGGCGATCAGGTGCTTGTCATCCACGGTGTAGGCGCCGTTCTCCAAGCGAGCTTTCTGATAGCGCGGATAGGCGGCGAGCGCCGCGCCGCCGTTGGAAATGAAACCGAGCGCCCACTGCCACTCATTGTCGGTTAGTCCGGCGAACGCGTGGCTGGATTCGATTTCCCTCCGCATCGCCTCAGGCTCGAACGGTGTGCCGATGGCGCAGGTGACCAGGTGCTGGACGAGCAAATCCAGCGGCATCTTCAACGGCGTGCGGCTCTCGATCTTCCGCGCCAGCGCCGCGTCACGGGCGGCGGCGAATTCGACGAGTTCCAGCGCGTGGGTCGGCACGCCGACGATACGCGAGACGCCGCCCGGCTGGTGGCCGGAGCGCCCGGCGCGCTGGAGCAGCCGCGCGATTCCCTTCGGCGAGCCGACTTGGATCACTTGATCCACCGGCGAGAAATCCACGCCGAGATCGAGCGAGGAAGTGGCGATCACGCATTTCAAGGAACCGTCGCGCAGGCCGTTTTCCGCGAGGCCGCGCTCTGCCCGGTCGAGCGAACCATGGTGCATCGCGATCCGGTCCTTCCACCTCGGGCGGATCGATAGCAGCTCTTGAAACCAGATCTCCGTTTGCGAGCGGGTGTTGGTGAAGAGCAACGTGACGTTCGCTTTTTCAATCTCATCGGCGACTTGTCCCGCGAGCCGGGTGCCGATGTGGCCGGACCACGGAAAGCGGTCGATCTCCTTGGGAATCAAGGTCTCGATGACGATCGGCTTTTTCACATCGGCGGTGATTTCCACCGATCCCGCGAAGGCGCTTCCTAACAAAGCCTGCCGCGCCTCCGTGAGATTCCCCAGCGTCGCGGAAAGCCCCCAGACGCGGAGTTGGGGAAACCACGCGCGCAGGCGGGCGAGGCAGAGTTCCGTCTGCACGCCGCGCTTGGTGCCTAGCAGCTCGTGCCATTCATCGACGATGACGCAGCGCAGGCCGCCAAGTTTCTCCGCGAAGTCGGCGTGCGTCAGCATCAGTGAAAGCGACTCCGGCGTGGTGACGAGCGTGTGCGGGAGTTTTTTCCGAAGCCGCGCCCGCAGCGCGGCGGGCGTGTCGCCGGTGCGGGCCTCCGCCTCAAGCCCGGGAGCCAGTGCGGCAAGCGGCTCGCGGAGCGCGCGCAAGGTGTCCGCGGCGAGGGCGCGCAGCGGCGTCAGCCACAGGACCTGGCAGCCAGGGCCGGAGCTTTCCGCCAGCGGGCCGAGATAGACCGCGAGCGTTTTTCCCAAGCCGGTCGGCGCGTGGAGCAGGCCGGATTTCCCCGCGAGGTAGGCGGCCCAGGTTTCCTGTTGGAAATCGAACGGCTGCCAGCCCTTTTCGTCGAAAAAAAGCTGGAGCGGGCGAACGGGCATGGAGCAAGGCTCGCGTCTGAAATTGAAATTTCAAGCGTGCTCGTCACCTCCACGATTGGGTCGGCTGAACTCCACGCCGACGCGCGCATCGTTTGAACCGGTGAAGAGTTAGGGAGTGCGGTTGTCGGTCAATTTCAAGCGGGAATGGCCAGTTACTAGCCAGCGGTTCCTCACCGTTCACGCGATTCCCTTTTGCAGATCTCTCAAGCTCCACAAAGTCTCGCTTGCGGCCGCGCCTCCGCCTTTCAGTTTCCTCGCGCCATCCTTGCGCTTGGTTCCGAATCGTTCCCGTGCGCTTGTAAACGCGTCGTTCACGAATTTCCTGCTGCCGATCACGGTTCCATCGGTAAAATAGCGGACGCGGCAGCGCAGCATATTTGCAATCTCCAAATCCTTCAGGACTGTTTCGTTGTCTTCGCCTTCCAGCATTTCGGCGGTGTTCTTGATGGTTTGGCCCAGAATGGTTCCCGCTTCCGCCACCGCTGCGTGTCCCGGCTTACGTCCCAAGGCCAGCCCCATCAAACGGCGGTATAAACGCGAAACATCACGCCATCTCTCCGACTCGAAACCGACTCCCTGATCACCAAAATACGCACGGACCAAGCCCTCACGCGCTTTTTTCCCGTTTCCCTTCCTTCCCCCACCCACGGCTTCCCCATAACTGCTCCAGCGATAATCCGCCGGGTCTTGCACCATGCCTGCCCTCACCGGGTTGAGATCGATGTAGGCTGCCATCGTTCGCGCCGCCACACCACTCTCCACAATCACGCTCTTGAATCGATCCTCCCACAGCGTGCCGGAGCGCGAATGGGTGCGGTTGAACCATTTGGTGAAGCGTTCCAGCAAGGACTTCATAAACTCGCTCAAATCATGCATCCGCCGGGTGAAGCGGCTGCGGATTTCCTCCAACCGCCGCACCGCCTGCCGCTTCGCCATGGCCAGCTCCTGATCCGGCGTCAATGGCATGCCCTCTTCATCCACCGGTGGAAATTCTAACTCACCCCGCGGGCGCACCGACGCGGCGTCTGCCATTTCCTTCGCAATTTCCGCCACCTTCGCCTCGCTGTAAAAGGCGCTCAACCGTCTCAACAACTCCTCGTCAGAGATCCCACCCTCCGGCATCGGCGGCACTTCCAGCAGCACGTGGAAGTGATTGGACATCAAACAATAAGATAACACCCGACAGCCCGAAAACTTCTCGCACATCCGCATCAGCATCCGGAAATGTTCCCGTTCATCCACCTCCAGCACAAAACCCCGGTCCACCACCCGCGAGATGCAATGGTAGATCGCCGGCTTCGCCGTCGAAGCCTTCCACGGCACAATCCATCGCTTTCGGTTATTCATACTCATCACGAACGCAAATTACCTGACGGAACTGCGGAGGCAAGGAATTTTCATTAAAAAGCCGAGCTTTTTAATAGAAACGTGGAACAGTCTGGATTTCCCCGCGGTGTAGGCGTTCCAGGATTCCCGTTGGAAATCGAACGACTGCCAGCTCTTTTCATAGAGAAACGGCTGGAGCGATCAGCCGGACATGCAACAGCGCTCGTGCTTGAAATCAGGATTTCAAGCGTGCTCGTCACTTCGACAATTTGGGATGGTGCGGGAGTCGATTCCCGCTTATGCGGTGCCCGCCGCACGGCACAATTTTTCCCATGAGTTCCGATCTCACCCTCATCAAAGCCGGCACCGGCGTGCTCACGAAATCCGCGGACGGCACCCTGGACAAGGCCGCGCTGGTTCACCTCGTTTCCGCCATCGCCGGGCTGATGGAGGCCGGGCACCGTTGTTTGTTCGTGTCCTCCGGCGCGGTGGGTTCGGGTGTTTCCGCACTGGGCCTCACGGAATATCCCAAGGAAACCGCCACCCGCCAGGCTTGCGCCGCGATCGGCCAGGCCCGGCTGATGCAGACTTACAGCAGCCTGTTTTCGAATTTCGACATCACCATCGCCCAGGTCCTGCTCACCGCCGCCGATCTGGGGACGCCCGAGCGCGCGGGCTACGTGAGCGACACGTTCCGCCGCCTGCTGATGGAGCCGCGC
>JBEDKU010000605.1:0-5867 GCA_041172045.1 Verrucomicrobiota bacterium
GCCTGCTGCGGCATGACGTTTCGCCAGCGGACCGCGTCCCCACCCCGCCAGCAGGCTGGCACACCCGACAGCGGCAGCAGGCTGTCGTCAGTCCACAGTGCTTTTTGCCTGACATCGCAGGCTCCATCAGCTAGAGACACCCCATGTCCACCGAGCCCGAGCTCCCCGACGACGAATCCTCAATCCACGGGACCCGCGACTGGCCGCATGCGCCGCCCCATCGATTGCAGGGAGCCGGAGTCTATTTCGTCACCGCCCGCACCCGCGACGGCCACCACCTGCTGGACACTCCTGCCAAACGCGATGTCTTCCAAGACGCGCTTTTCGAACTCGCGGCAAAATACAACTGGCGTCTCGAAGCGTGGGCGATCCTTTCCAATCACTATCACCTGATCGGCCACAGCTCTTCTAGCAGCAATGGCGGCGCGGCGAACTTGTCCGCATTTCTCCGCCATCTCCACAGCAACGCCACCCGGGAAATCAATCGCCTCGGCGGCACTCCCGGCCTCTCCCGGCGGTGGCAGAATTTCCGCGAGACCCACCTGACATTACCACGTGGCTATCTCGCAAGACTCAACTACGTTCACCGCAACCCGGTGCATCACAAACTCGTCGCGCTGGCGACCGACTGGCCGTGGTGCAGCGCTGCGGCGTTCAAAGGCGCGGTGAGCCCGGCGTGGGTGAAGACCATCGCGAGTTTTCGCTTTGATCAAATCGCCGCCGAGGATGGCGAGTGATCCCAGCCGTGGACTGACGGGCCCGTGGACTGACGGCAGCCTGCTGCCGCTGTGATGCTCGCAGCCTGCTGCGGCATGGCGTCCGTGCGCGGACCGCGTCTCCACCCCGCCAGCAGGCTGGCACAACCCGACAGCGGCAGCAGGCTGCACGCAGTCCACAGTTTAATGCGTGGCGCGGATGCGGACGAAGCGTTTTGCGGTGGTGGCGGGAGTCGGATCGCGGGCTTCCAGCAGGAACGGCGTGTTAGAGAGCGGCGTGCCAGGCACCCAGTTCATGAGATCCGAGCTGTATTCGATGACCGGGGTGGAGTCGCTCGGCGAGGGTGCGCGCGGGACCCGCAGAGTGAGGTAGTTCGTGCCGTTGATCGCTTTGATGAACGGAGTTCTCGCGGCGGCTGAAGTCGGGAAATCCGTCGACAATCCGAGAGAATATTCGATCACGTCCGGGATCTGGTCGCCGTCGCGGTCCAGCGTCGCGGAGCGCGTTCCCACGGTGACGCTGACAATGGCAGGAGCCCACGCATCCATGTAGCCACCGCTATCGCTGGCGATGAAAGTGAACGAATCCGGCCCTTCGAATCCGGTTTCAGGAAAGTAGGTGGCGAGACTGCCTGCGACCGCCACTGATCCATGAGCCGGCTGCCGGAGAATGCGGAACACCCGGCTGGAGCCATTGGCCGTCAGGGTCAGACTGGCGCTGCCACCGGCCGGAACTTGCAGGCTGGCACTGGAAACGACCGGAGCCGTGCGCGACGTCGGATCGCTTTGGTCGGGGCCGTTGTGGCAGTCGTAACAACTCACCTCGCGACCGGCTGTGAACGTGCGTGTCCCGAATTTAGTGCTGATGGAATGATCGACAAACACCCGGGAAAGCGGCGTGCCCCGGTCATTGGAGCCATGGCAGTTCCGACAGCTCGCGATGCCGAGCGCGCGGGCGGAATCCGCGTGGTCCTGCGCCCAGCTCGAATCCGTGGAATGCATGCCGTGAGGACCTCCTGTAGCGGTGCGCGGCATGGTGTTGTGGCAGGCGGTGCAGCTTGCTAGAACTCCGGCATGCCCTTGGAGTTTTTCATTTTGCAAATTGTCATTGCGATGGAGCGCGGGGACCTCGGCATGGGTGGAGCCGTGACAGGCGCTGCATTGCAGACCGCCGTGGCCTTTTGAAAACCGATAGAGCGAGATGCCCGCCGCCGGGGTGTCCGGGTTGCTGGCGAAAACGGGGTTCACCGGAGTCCTGACCGCGCCGGTGCTGTCATAGACGCTGTCATAGCGGAGCTGCCCGCGGTTCTGGGTGGCGGTGCCGGTGTGGCAGGATCCGCATTGGGGTTCCTCCAGCCAGCCTTTGCGTCCCTGTGCTCCGACCTGACTCATGGAGCCGTGGCAGCTCTGGCACTGCATCGCCGCGGTGCCGTCCGCTTTCACCGCAGCCCCCATCGCGCCGCGCAGACACTTGGTCTCCGAGCCGGGGTGGCATTGGTAACAGGAACTCCGGTTCGCGGAATGGTTGAGCGGCAGGCCGGTATCCGGGGCGATCACCGGCCCATGCAGCGAGTGGATGGCGCGGGTGAGCGGCGAGACACCGGGAAACCCGCCGGTGCCGAGTGCTTCCGAGTCGTGGCACGCGGCACAGAGCACGGGTTTCTGATAATGCATCACGCTCGCATAGAGTCCATCCGGGGTGTAGCCCTTGTCTGCTAGGGCCGCCGTGTAAAGAGTGCTGCCGAGGTGCTTTTCATCGTGCAGCCGCAGGATGTTCAGCCGATAGTCGCGCGATTGATGCGGGTCGTTCACCCACCCGGCGGCGGGTTGGGCGGCCGGACCGGAATTCGACGAGTGGCACGCGCGGCAGTTCATTTCACCGGACACGGGCAGCACGACATCGGTGGTGGCCAGCACGGTGCCGGTGGTGTTTTTCGCGGTGAGCCTGACAAGCGGATAGGGGTTGGTGTGCCCGGCGTCGTCAATGGGCGTGATCGGGATTCCCAAGCCCTCGAACCAGTTCATCACCCCGCTGAAATCGAGAAACTGAGGCTGATTGGAAGCACCGGGCATTTTTTTCCCGGTCAGGCCGGTGTCATCCGCCAGCGTGGCTCCGAAGAGCGCTTGGGAATGGTCCCAAAACGTGGATTTCCCCACGCTGGTCGAGTTGATCGAGCCATCCGGATCGGCCACGGCCTCGTAAGTGACGGTGTAGCCGGCGGTGTTCTTCACAAGTTTGCCCGAGGCATCGATGAGCTGGGCATCGACCGTGTTGAAAGGCGGCAGGATGGAGAAAACCGAGTAGTCGTCGTCCATGCAGTGCATCCCGAGATTGTTCCAGCCGACGAGCTTCTGGGCGGATGCCGTGGCGATCAATACGAATAAAACGACAAGGGGTTTCATGGTGGTTTTCATCCGGGGTGAAGGCGGTGGAGAGAAGACGCTGCCTTTTCCACCAATTCCGCATAAACTCTGATCCCGGGTGTCGGAAGTGGCAACCCAACACAAGTAACGAAATGGTAAGCGATGCGCCAACGAGAGGACATCGGCAACCGATTCACATGAATTCAACCGCGACAGACACGCGGGGTCACTTCTCCGCCCAACCCGTCCTTCGCTCCCACTGCGCGCGCCAGTCCTCGGCTTCGTTTTTGAAACGCAAGTCACCAATTTGGTTCAGCGCCCAGCGCGACGCCCGCGTGTTGGCATGCACGTTGAGGGAGGCTTTGGAATACGCCGCAAGCGCCCGGTCACGCCACACACCCGGCGGA
The DNA here is from genome assembly GCA_041172045.1 of Verrucomicrobiota bacterium. Taxonomy (GTDB): domain Bacteria; phylum Verrucomicrobiota; class Verrucomicrobiia; order Verrucomicrobiales; family Akkermansiaceae; genus Luteolibacter. The sequence continues at coordinate 3,488 of JBEDKU010000605.1, forward strand.
AGCTCAGCCAGCCAGGCCCGCGCGGGTTTCGGGTGTTCCACGAAATAGATCTCCACGGCAGCGTCAAAAAGACCGGTCATCTCAACCCGCGTCGGCAGGTTCATCGCCCACCCGGCGAGTTCCGCCGCACGGCCGTCGCCGGCGGCTTTTTGAATCAACCGGGCGACCTCCGGCCGCTGCAATTTGCCCCATGCCTGCTCCTCGATCAGCAAATCCGCCAAACCAAGGACATCCTCCGGTTTGTCAGAGTCCTGGAACGCCGCCCACACCAATTCCTCGCGGACACCCTCCGGCAGGCCTTCCATTCCCTCCGCAACCTCGTCGGCGGACCTCGTGGCAAGCTGCCTGCCATACAACATCGCCTTCACCTTCGCCATCCGCTCGTCTTCGCTTCCGAGGCGAATGATCTCCTGCTTCATGCCCGCCAAGTCCACCGGTTCCTCACTCAGACTTGCGAACTTCATCAGCTGTTCCGCACCCACCATCTCCGGCGGATAGGAGGCGAGAACTTTGTATAACTCCGCCTTCGTGGCCGCATCCGCCGGGTCTTGGACGGCCTGATGGCAAATTTCCACGGCACGCGCCCGGTCACGCCACGACAGTTCCGCCAGACGCGTCGCCAGAAACAAGGGATCGCTAACACCCACCGCCTCCATCCAGACGTGTCGCAGCATCCCGGTCCCAACTCCGAACTGCCGCCCACGAATCATGTCCCAGCCCTCCTGAGGATTCTTGGCCAGCGCCGCGGAAAAAACATCGAGCAAAGGACCGCAGGGATCGAGCTCACCGCCACCGTCGCGATCCCACGCCTCGCCCAAGGCGGCCTCGATGGCAGCGGGCAGATCCGCTTCCGCCCATGATTCCAGCAGATCCCGCTGCAGGCGGATGCGCTCTTGGGTGGTGTGTTTCAGATTCCGCACCGCCTTCCACGCCCTTGCGTATTCGAGGCCGCGCCATTCGTTAGTCGCAAAGAACGGCTTCCCGTGAATGTCGCGCTCCGACGTTTGCCCGGTTTTCCCCTGCTGGACCACCGCGGATTCCTGCCGGAAAAAACCACCGCGCCCAACCGTCTGCCAGGCCACCCAGCCACCGGCTAGCAGAAGCAGCAGGTGGCTTGCCACGAGAATGATTTTGGCCCGCCTGCTCATGGTTTGCGCGGATAGAATTGTTCGTCCAGCGCCGGGGCCCGCGCCGGATCCTGCTCCGCGGTCGCGCGGATGACCGAGTTCGCCGCCATTTCCTTGTGAATGCCCGGCGGCATCCGCTTCACCCACTCCACATAGTCATCCCCGTAGCGCCACAAATTCACCCTGGCCTTGGATTCCCAACCTTTGATCTTCAACTCCTGCTCTTCCGGCGTATTCGCATCCGGAACATCCGCCAAAAAACGCAGGAAATCGTCCGGCGCGACGTTGGCATGGCTCAGCCAGGCGGAGTCGAATAAAACCGCGCGGCGTTTCTCCGGGGGAAATCCGTCCAGCAGCGGAAGCGCCTTCTTCGGATTCTCCTCCGCGAGCTGCCGGTATAAGGCGACCCGCAGCGCCTCCTCCCCCGCTTGCGGCAGGGCGCGCCGCACCGCCTTCAGCACGTCCTCGTGCGACGCCGTGCCATTCCGGAACTCATACCGCCAGTCGCGGCCGCTCTCCAACAACCGCACGACATCCGCGCCCGTTAGCCAGTCCGCCAGCTCCTGGCGGGACTTCTGCGGGACATCCGGATCCGCCCGCAGAAGCTCCAGGCGCTGCCCCAAATCCAGCGCCGCCACCTGGAGCACCACCTTGTCCAGATCCGCCAGCGACGCCGCCGCCACGATTCCCTTCAGTTCCCCACTCCTGTGCATTCCCAACAACCACCCGGCCGCCTCGCCGCCGGATCCCGCGAAACCCGCCAGCAACCGGACCTTGTCGTCGTTTCCCGAAAGTTTCCTCACCATTCCCAACAGCTCGTCCCTTTCCTCGAAGCGGGTCGCCGCCCCCACCCGATTGAGAAAATACCCGCCGTCATCCGCCGGATTTTCCGACACCAAGGGCTCCGCACAAAACGCCCGGAACTCAGAGCCGTTCGCGCTTCGCGAAATCGCGGCGTCCAGTTTCGCGAACAAGGCGAACCCGCCACCCGCCCGGATCTCGTCCAGCGCGACCTGACAGAGGGTGCCGAAGGTCACCTCGTCGCGGATCAGCCAGCCCACCGACTTCAGCACACCGTCTTCCGCCGCCACGTCCCTGAACACCCGCTCGTCGAGCAACTCCGGCAGACCCGCCGCCTCGCAGGCGGGATCGTTTAAAATGAATCCCATCGCCTCGACCGGACTCCGCTTCATCCAGTGCCACACCCGCACCTCCACTTCCGCAAGGCGCGCCGATTCATCCGCCGCCCCGCC
>JBEDKU010000606.1:0-4887 GCA_041172045.1 Verrucomicrobiota bacterium
GCGATGACACGGTCGCCCGATTTCACTCCGGAGCCTTGATGGCATCGCTCGAAGCCGCTGGTTTCCGCCCGACGCTGCACACCGTGACCGCCGGCGAGGCCTCAAAATCGATGACCCAGGCGGAAACCCTCTGCCGCGAAATGATCCGCGCCGGACATGACCGCAAGTCGCTCGTCATCGCGCTCGGCGGCGGCGTGGTCGGCGATCTGGCGGGCTTCGTGGCCGCCATTTTCTTCCGTGGCATCCCCTTCGTGCAGATCCCCACCACCATCGTCGCGCAGGTCGATTCCTCGGTCGGCGGCAAGACAGGCGTGAACGTGGGCGAGGGAAAAAATTTGCTAGGAGCCTTCCACCAACCGCGTCTGGTCATCATCGATCCGGAAACCCTGCGCACCCTGCCCGACCGCGAATTCCGCGAAGGCTTCGCCGAGGCGATCAAACACGCCGCCATCCGCGACGCCGCGATGCTCGATGACCTCGCCGCTTTCGATTCCGCTGGCCGCGACGTCCCGGCGGCTCTCATCGCCCGCAACATCGCCATCAAGGCCCGCGTGGTGGAAGCTGACGAGCACGAGACCAAGGACATCCGCGCCCTGCTCAATTTCGGCCACACCATCGGCCACGGCATCGAGGCGGCGGTGCCCTACGGCGAAATGCTGCACGGCGAGGCAATTGCCCTCGGCATCCGCGCCGCGTTGTTTCTATCCGAGCGCCACGCCGGACTTTCGCCCGAAGACAGCGAGAAGGTCATCGCCCTGCTGGACCACTATCACCTGCCGCTGGTGCTGCCTAAACACATCACCACTGACAAAGTGATGGAAAAGCTCGCGCGCGACAAAAAGTTCTCCGCCGGCGCCATCCGCTTCGTCGTGCTCGACGCGCTCGGCAGCGCCAAGGTCATCAACAGCGTCTCCGCAGACGACCTGCGCGAGGCGATCGAAATGCTGCGCTCCCCGCTGCGGCCGGATCAGTTCGAATGATGCACCAGCTTTTCATGACAACCACCCCGCTTGCAACGCGCCACACGCGCCGAACACCACCACGACCACCGATAGAGATCCGAGCGATCATAGACCCAGTGCGAAACTCCGAGCGAACCGATTAGAAAATACACACATCCCGCGCTCACTCATCGCGTTCCCTCCCCGGCGTGATCAAGCGTCCCTTCTCCCAGCGACACGGCACGCCCTCGACCCGGAATGCGTTCGCTAGAGCCGGCGTCACGCCACGGAACGGGCTTTCATCGAACAAGCCTACCTTCCAATCCAGAATTCTTACCGGGCGTGGCGTCCATTCCGTGCGTTTGCCCTCGATCACCACGAAACGACCGTCACCTTCGGCATCAAACGTGAAAGGCATCGGACCGGCGAAATTTCTCGCGGTCCGAAGATCGGTAAACGGCGAACCAGGCGACCACGGGAAACGGATGGCGTTTTAACAGGTGAAGCACGCGGGCACGATGTCCGGTTGCCGGAAGCACGGCAAACCAGTCGTTGTTCGTGGGAGATTTTCGCATCGACAAGAGAATTGAACAGTTTCGGCTAAAATGGTCGTTTACCTCCCATGACGCAAAAGCCCACCACTTCCCGCAGACGGTTCATCGCAGCGGCGGCCATGACCGCGAGCTGGCCGCTCGTCGCCCACGCCGCCTCGCCGACAACTCCGAAAAAGCTCGTCCTGATCGCCGGCAAGCCCAGCCACCCCGCCGGCATGCACGAGTTCCACGCCGGCTGCCTGTTGCTGCAAAAGTGCCTTGCAGGCATCCCGGGCCTTGAGGTTTCCGTCCACCCGAATCACTGGGTCTCCGACGAAAGCGTGCTCGAAACCGCCGATGCCGTGGTGATCTACGCCGACGGCGGCAACGGCCACCCGGTCCTGACAGACCCTGCCCGGAAGGCGAAAATCCAGAAACTCGTCGATCGCGGTGGCAGTGTGATGATGATGCATTACGCCGTGCAGTGTGCTGACCTCGACAAGGATCAAGGCACTTCCGGCGATATCTTCCGCGACTGGATCGGCGGAGCTTACGAGGCCGGTTTTTCCTGCAATCCCATCTGGGACGCCGACTACGGAAAATACCCGGACCACCCGATCTGCCGGGGACTGAAACCTTTCAAGATCAAGGACGAGTGGTATTTCTCCATCCGCTTCCGCAAGGAAATGGCGGGCGTGAAATCGTTGCTGGTCTCCACCCCCAGCGACGAGACCCGCGACGGCCCCTACGTCCATCCGAAGGGACCCTATCCGCACGTTCAGGCGAAAAAAGGCGAGGAGGAAACCATGATGTGGTGCGTGGAGCGCCCCGACGGTGGTCGCGGAGTCGGCTTCACCGGCGGCCATTTCCACGCGAACTGGGCCAACGACAATTTCCGCAAAGTCGCCCTCAACGCGATGCTCTGGATCTGCAAGATGGACGTGCCTGCGAACGGCGTGCCATCCGCCGTCACTGCGGAGGACATGGCGGCGAACCTCGACGACAAAAAGAAGAAGTAATCCAGCGCTCGTCACGGACCGCGGGATTCATCCCACCCGCGAAGCGGGATGCCCAGGAAATGTGAGAGCCAAAAGGGATTGCGCCTCAGGCGGAATCAATTCCGCGATCCGTTCTCACTTCGGCCGGATCATCTCGAACAAATCTCCCGTCCTGCAATACCAGTTCGGCACCGACATGCGGCCGACCGGATGGAATTTCTCACCCCGCACCCGCAGCGTTTCCTCATTAAAAATTTCGGCCCGCACCTGCACGCGGTGGACGATGCCGAGCACCAGCCGGTTCTCGCCGATCCGTTGGATGGAATGCAGCTTGCACTCCAAAGCCGCCGGCGCGGCGGCGATCCGTGGCGGCGCGACCGCGGATGAAGCTGCGGTTTCGAGCGCTTCGCGTTCGGCTTCACTAACACCGTATGGCAGGGAAGCCGCCGTGCGGACCATGACTTCCGCCAGCGCTTCATCCACCAGGTTCACGACGAACTCACCGGTGCGCTCGCAATTTCTCGCGGTGTCCTTCGGCGATCCGTCGTCGCGGTTTCCCGGGGCGAAGATCACCAGCGGCGGCTCGTCGCCGAACATGTTGAAAAACGAAAACGGCGCGGCGTTCACGCTGCCGTCCTCGTTCAGGGTGGTGACCCAGGCGATGGGCCGGGGAGTGACCAGCCCGGCTAGAATCGGATAGGCGCGGTCGGCGTGGGTGGTGAGCAGGTCGAGTTCGATCATGGTTTTGAGTCCCGGACGATACTCGTCGTTTCCCCGTCCGCAAACTTGGTGCGCATGATTTCACCAGGTTTCAAGGTGGCCGCAGAGTTGACGATTTTTCCATCCGGTCCGAGCGTGATCGAGAATCCGCGCTGGAACGCGGACTCCGGCCCGAGCGCGCGCAGCAGTCCACGCAGCCGGACGAGTTGTTCTGTCCGGGAAAATAGATTGTCCCTGCCCGCCCGTTCGAAGCGCTGGCGCAAGCCGGTCACCGTGTCCATCCGCCGCTCCAGCACCCTCGCCGGGTGATGGGACTTGTGGCGGGCGCGCGCCTCGTTCAGGCGGACGGCCAGCGCGTCGAGCGCGTTGCGGGTGGAGCGGAAAAGCTGGGTGCGCGCGGAGTCGAGCCGCATGACGGATTCACGCAGCAGTTTCTCGCCGTCGCGTTGCAGGGCGCCGCGCTTGAGGGCATCCACCGCGAGTTGCGAGCTCATCAGCCGCTCGCGGGTGACCCGCGCCATGCGCCGGCGGATCTGCGCCAGCCTTGCTAACAATTCCGCTCCATCCGCCACGGCCAGTTCGGCGGCGGCGCTCGGTGTGGGGGCCCGCAGGTCGGCGACGAAGTCCGCGATGGTGAAATCGATCTCATGGCCGACGGCGGAGATGATCGGAATCGGGCAGGCGGCGATGGCGCGTGCGACGACCTCCTCGTTGAAATTCCACAGGTCCTCGATGGAGCCGCCGCCGCGCCCGACGATGAGCACATCGCAGCGCGGATAACCGAATTTTTCCGGTTCGCCCATCTTCGCGATGGCCTGGGCGATTTCCATCTCCGCCCCCCGGCCCTGAACCCGCACGGGAAACAGCACCGGCTGCACCCACGGTGCGCGGCGCGTGAGCACGTTGAGAATATCCTGCAGCGCGGCCCCGGTGCCGGAAGTGATCAGCCCGATGGTCCGCGGAAACGGCGGGATGGGCATCTTGCGATCCGCGTCGAAGAGCCCCTCGGCATGCAGCTTCCGCTTCAGCGCCTCAAACTTCGCCTGCAAATCCCCCGTACCCGCACGTTCCGCTTTCTGGACGATGATCTGAAGCTGCCCACGCGCTTCGTAGACACTCGCCTCGGCAAAAACCCGCACCTTCGCGCCGTCTTCCAGCGCGTCGGATCCCTCGCGTTTTCTCGCCCCGAACATGGCGCAGGAAATCTGCGCGCCCGCGTCCTTCAGCGAGAAATACCAATGCCCGCTGGCTTGTTTCCGCAAATTCGAAACCTCGCCCTCCACCCACGTCTCGCCGATCTGCACTTCCAACAGATTTTTCATCCGCCGCAGCAACTGCGTGACGGAAAGCGCCTTTTCTTCGGAGGTCTTGGGTTTCGAAAACAAATCCACGCCGCAATCTGGCAAGCCAGGCGGATTATTCGAGCGGGAAAACCGCGAAAGAATCCGCTTGTCCTGCGAACCGGAACTTTACCGCTCCGGCGAATCCAACCCGGTTGATCTGCGATGGAGGTTGTTTTCAGAATGAGCTCGAGGCATTCATCTGTTTGCGGGTTTCGGCGATCATCCGAGATTCGAACTGTTTGGCCTTCTGCTCGTGCTGCTTGGCTTGAGCGGAGTGTTGCTTCGCCATCGCCGGGTCGGCCGAGGTCAGCCCCTCGCGGTAGCATTGCAATGCCGTCCGCTGTTCCCGGAA
>JBEDKU010000607.1:0-4637 GCA_041172045.1 Verrucomicrobiota bacterium
TGAGCTTGGCGCTGTTGTTTGATTTCATCGTTGAGCGGTTCACGGATCGTTGGATTGATCGATATTGGAGAAACCACGGCGGGACGATCAATTCTCCATGCCATCGACTCGGAAAAACGACTGGCCGCCACCCGTCGGGAGTGTCAAGGTGTGATAGTCAGAGTCGGTTGGAGCGCCGGTTTGGTCGCCGTCCAGCGCCGGGCTTGGCGAGATCACCGCAGTCCATGATCCCACCGCAAGGGTAGAGCTCTGTTGGAGCGTGTAGCTGGCTCCGCTCTCGCGTTGCAGCCAGCGCAGGACCAGGTTGCCGTTTCCAACCGTGGTGGAGACCAAGGACCCGTTACCGGCGATGGGCGAGGTTCCGAAGAGGAATTCCTGCAGGTTGGTGAATCCATCGCCATCGGCGTCATCGGTCCGGAGGTTCAAGCCGTTGGTGATCTGGGTTTTCCAGGTATCATAGCCGGAGGCGGTGACGACTGTTAGGAAGCCGTCGGGATTGAGCGCGAACGGCCCGAATCCCGCCACGGAAATGAGTCCGAGCTGGGTGGAGGTCAGGCCGCTGCTGGCAGTTCCAAAACGGAGCGAAACGCCGGGGACGAAGGTTCCGGTGATGGCGAGGGTTCCTTCCGTCCATGCGACCGCGCTGCTATCGGCGAAGGCGAGCGCTGCTCCCGTGCCAAGGGCGATGGTGGCGGTGCTGGTGACGTCCAGGGTGCCGGCGGTGTCGGTGAAGGTGGCCGCGTTCAGCGTGGCGTTGCCGATGCTCACCGGTGTTGCATCTGGCAATACATCGCTGGCTGCAAGCACCAGCGAGCCACGCGACACGGTGGTGCTGCCAGTGTAGCTGTTGGAGCCGCCCAAGCGCAGGATCGCGCCAAGTCCATTCACATCGACGGTGCCTTGCACGGTGACGTTGGCTCCCCCGCTGATGTCACCGCTGATAATGGCGTCGGTTCCCGCCGAGTTGGCGTTGATGTTGAGCACGCCGGAAATGTCACCCGCGAGGGTGGCGTTGGTGCCGGTGTTGAGGTTGATCTGGCCGGTGCCGTCGCCAGAGATGCTGCCGTGATAAACCCAGCCTAACGTATTGCGGACGACGAAGTTGCCGGCACCGCTGATCGTGACGTTGCTGGAGCTCGAAATCGTGGCGGAGGCTTGCAGGCGAAGCGTCCCCGCCGCACTGAGGGTGGTGGCACCCGTGTAGTCGTTCGCACCGCCGAGGGCGAGGGTGCCACCTGTGACATTGAGGCTACCACCGATTCCGGTGATGGCACCGGCGATGGTGTTGGTGGTCGCGTTTGCAATGGAGCTGAAGCTGGCACCGGCGATGTTCAGGGTATTTCCCAGCGTGATGCCCGCAGTGCCGTTGTCGGCGGAGAGCCCGGAAATACCGGTTGCGGTCACGGGGCCGTTCCAAGTGATGGTCTTGCCGCCGGCTCCGCCGATGCGGAGGGTGGAGCCGTTCAAGGTGAGCGGGTTGGCGAACGTGACGGTTGCCGTCGGGTAAATCTGGCCTGCGTTGAAAAATACCGGACCGGTGCCCAAGGCGGCATCGTTCTGGGGATAAACATTGCCCGTGCCGTTGTTGGTGAAGCCGCCGCTGAAGGTATTCGCGGCAGGCAAAGTTAGATTTCCCGCGCCCGTCTTGATGAGGGCCAACGTGCCGTTTGTGTTTTGAAAGAGGTGGCTGAGGGTGCCTCCAGCATCGTTGTTACCAACCGTTAGCACTGCGGCTCCGGCCGCGGTGTTGTCGATGATGCCGCTGCCGCTCAGGAATTTAACCGACTGTGAGGTGCCATTTAAATCCAGCGCGCCAAGCAGCATGAGATCGACAGCGGTAGGGTCGTTGGAAAGCACTGCGGACGCGCCCGTCTTCAACGTTCCGCCGGCAGCGACCGTCATGGCCACCGAGGGCCCCATGGGGCCGCCGAGCGAAACGGCGCCGACCACGGTGACCGGGAAAGCGCCCGCAAGACCACCGTTGACGCCCAAGGTCCGGTTGGCGGCGACAGTCCAACCTTGCGCCGCGCTCAGGACCACCGGCGCGGCGATGGCAAGGTTCTGACTGGAAACAGATAGATCGATGCCGTTGGCGCCCACCGTGAGGCTGTGGGTCCCCGCAATGGAAACCGGGCCGGCGGGATCGGTCACCATCATGCCGAGTAAGTTGAAATCCTGGTTCAACACGGTGCCTAGATTGACGGTCGAGGAGCTGTTGAATGTCACCGAATCCCCCGCAGCGGGGACGACGCCCGGCGACCAGTTGCCGGCATTGGTCCATGACGCGTCGCCGGCACCCGACCAGACGGGAGGCGGCGGCGGGACGATGAAGCGCCACTTGCCCGCGTCGCCGGTGTTGGTGTTGGCGGCCATGGTGTAGGTGGCCACGCCACTCGTGTTGTTATACGCCAGTTGCAGGCGCTTGGAGGTGGCGGGATGCCCGAGGTAGAACCAGCCGTGTTGGTCCTCCGTCAAACTCCACTGGACGGCGGTGCCGGTGGTGCCCGCCGCGACCAGGCTGACGGCTCCGCTGTTGATATAACTCAAGCGGCGTCCGTCGCGCGCGGAAACAACGTAGTATTGATTGGAGGTGGGTGTCGGAACCAAGGTCCATTTCACCGAAGTGTCAGCGGTGCGGATCGAACGGGCGTTGGCGGTGGAGGCCAGCGTGTTGGCCAGCCTTTTGCGGGCGTTCCTGTTATGAAGGTAGTAGACCTTGTTTGTCCCGACACTCGCATCGTTGTCCCAGGCCGCGTACAGCTCGCCGAACGGGGTCAGCTTGCCGTTGATATCATAAGAGTTCGACCGCGGCCCGACCGTGCTCCACGGCTGGGCGGGCGCAGGACTGCTGGCATCCTCCGTGAAGACGAACAGAGCGTATTTCCGCAGCGACGAGACGGATTCCGCCCGCCAGAGGAACTCCGCGAGGCAGTTGTAGTTGTCCTCTTCGGTCCAGATGCCGGTGCCACTCCAGTTGACGAAGGAAAATTCCGTGAGCCAAACCGGACGGTTCCAGGTGGCGTAAGCGCTTTGGATGGTGCTGATCAATTCATCGGAAGAACCAGCGTTGGGACTCGGATACGTGTGAATCGCGGTGTAGTCCACCCGGTAGCCGAGGTTGGCGGCCTCGGTGTAGAAGGAGGCCAGCCAACCGCCGGTCATGTTGGCGGGGGCCGGGCTGACCAGCGGCAGGTCCAGCGCCTGCAGTCGCGGCCAGAGCATGACCGCCTCGGCCATCGAGCGTTCCCAACTGAAGTTCTCCTTGATCTGGGGATTGGTGGGATCCAAATCCTTGCCGGATTGTTCGAACGCGTCCGGCTCGTTGAAACCCAGCAGATGAAGTCCTTCCGCCGAGTCGCGCCAGGTGGGATAGTATTGCCAGAGGGGGCCCGCATTGCTGCCGATCGTCCAATTATAGTCACCCCACTGCATGGGATGATAGACCGCGCCGGAGGGCAGGATGTTGTTGTTCTTCTGGCCCCAGTTGTAAGCCCACTCGATATCGAGCTTGGTGCCAAAACTGGTGCCGCCAGCGCCCTTCTTGGGATGCCAGATCGAGTAGGAAAACCGCCAGCGCTGGGTGGCGGAGCCATTGGCGGTGTTTTGCACCAGCGCGGTGCCCGCCGCGGTGGCTCCACCCTGGGTGTCGATCGCGAGACCGCTCCACGGGTTGATCAGTTGGAAATTTCCGCCGCCCAGTGGATCGAGGATCCAGTCCTGATGCGGGAGGGCGGAATAGGGAGCGTCGGCCAGCGGCGCGCCGGGGGTTTTGGACAACTGAGCGCCTGACAGGCAGTTACCAGTGGCACGGTTGCGCAAGCGGTAGGTGCCGGTGGAAATATTAAGGAGCACCTGGTATTGGCCTTGCCCGGTGGTGAGGCCGGCTTGGTCGAGGGTGGGCTGGCCACCCGCCACCGCGATGAAGCGGCTGGATGACGGATTGACGATTTGATAGAACGCGTCGTTGTAGTCCTCGTATTGGGCAATGGCCCCGGATCCGATGAGGTTGGTGCCGATCGGGTAGCCGATGTTGCCGGTGTTGGCGGGGAAGATGCAAAGCTCGCGGATGGAAGTGGTTCCGGGGTTGGTGAATTCGAGACGCACCTTCGTGGTCGTGACCGGGGTGGTGAACGGGACGACGAGATCCGAGGTGGCGTTTCCAGCCACGGTCCCGCCGGCGATGTTCTGCCAGGCGGTGCCGTCCCAGTATTTCAGCACGAAGTCCGCGAGGGGGGAAACAGCGGTCGAGCCGGAATACAGATGGGCGCTGCCGATTTTGGTGCTGACCCGCAGATCGATGTCCAACGTGTTGGTGCCTGCGGCGCCGGTTTGCCACATGAAAGCGCTCGCCCGTCCGTCCACGGCATTGAGGGCGAAGTTTCCGGCGGTGTTGGCGGAAGCGGTGGTCGGGCGCTGGTAAGCGAGATTGATGGTGAGATCGGTGCCGAGCGGCCAGCCGCTCGGCCCGTTGGGCGGATAGAGGGCAAGCTCGCGGATCCGCAGCGGGCTGTCCTGACCGATGACTCTGAACGACGAGGCGGCCACCGGATTAGTGAAGACGAGGTTTCTCTCGACATTGGTGTTGGCGCTCACTGATCCGCCGGGGATGGTCACCCAAGTGCCGCCATCGAGATACT
>JBEDKU010000608.1:0-3454 GCA_041172045.1 Verrucomicrobiota bacterium
CGGGAAACCTCCGAGTTCGACGCCACCGGCCTCACCGCCCACTTCGAGCCCGGTTTCACGGCCCCGTTTGTCGGAGAATCCCGCTTTCGCATCGGCATGGAGTTGGAAGACATCATCCACATCCCCGCCAACGGCACCCAGCTGATCGTCGGCCGCGTCGTGCTGGTGCAAGTCGCCGATGAGGCGCTCACCGGGCACGGCGGCATCGACCTGGTCGGCCTGGAGTGCCTCGCCTCCACCGCGCTCGACACCTACTTCGGCCTCCAACCGCTCGCCCGCCTCGCCCATGCCAAGCCAGGCATTCCCTCACTCCACTTATGATGCAGGAAACCACGCTCATCTATCCGCATCAGTTGTTCGAAAACCACCCGGCGATCGTGAAGGGGCGGGAAATCCATCTGATCGAGGACCCGCTGTTCTTCGGCAACGACCCGCACTGGCCCGCGGCGATGCACCGGCAGAAACTCATGCTGCACCGCGCCTCGATGAAGGCCTACGCCGCCGATCTCGCAGCGGCCGGCCATCAGGTCCATTACATCGACGTTCCCGATCGCACGACCTCCGACAGCGCGGAACTGTTGGAGAAAAAACTCCCGGGCACGATTGTAAAAATCCACCTCACCGACCCCGCCGATGAAATCCTGCTGAAGCGCGTGCGGCGCTTCGCCGCCAAGCGCGGGATCGAAGTGATGCTCCACGCCTCGCCCAATTTCCTCAGCCCGCCGGAGTTCCTCGCCACCCACATCGCCGCCAAGAAGAAGCCGTTCATGGCGAAGTTCTACGAACACCAGCGCAAGCGGACGCATATTTTGCTAGAAGACGACGAAACGCCCACCGGCGGCAAGTGGTCGTTCGACACCGAGAACCGCGCGAAGCTGCCGAAAGCCCATGTCCCGCCCCGCGAGCCGCGCGCTCCGGCCAATGCCTTCACCCGCGAGGCCGCCGAATACGTCACCACGAAGTTTCCCGACAATCCCGGCTCGCTCAAACACTTCCGCTGGCCCGTCACCCGCAGGGACGCGGAAACCTGGTTGGACCGCTTCATCGACGAGCGCTTCGAAAACTTCGGCCTCTACGAGGATGCGATCTCCACCGGGCACGCCACGATCTATCACTCCGCCATCACCCCGGCGCTCAACATCGGCCTGCTGGACCCACAGGACGTCATCGACCGCGTGATGGCCAAGGCAGGAACCGTGCCCATGAACTCGCTGGAAGGCTTCGTCCGCCAGGTCATCGGCTGGCGCGAGTTCATGCACGGAATCTATCGGCACCGGGGGACGGAGATCCGCAACGGGAATTTTTGGAACTTCGACCGTCCTCTGCCCCGCTCGTTCTACGACGCCACCACCGGCATCCCGCCCGTGGACCGCGTGATCCGTCAATTGTTGGACGACGGCTACTGCCACCACATCGAGCGGCTGATGGTGCTCGGGAATTTCATGCTGCTCTGCCGCATCCGGCCGGACGACGTCTATCGCTGGTTCATGGAGATGTTCGTGGACTCCTACGACTGGGTGATGGTCCCTAACGTCTATGGCATGTCCCAGTTCGCCGACGGCGGCACCTTCACCACCAAGCCCTACCTCTCCGGCTCCAACTACATTTTAAAAATGTCCGACGAGCCGAAAGGTCCGTGGTGCCAGATCTGGGACGGCCTCTTCTGGACCTTCATCGGCGACTACACGCCGTTTTTCCTCAAGAACCCACGGCTCTCCATGATGGCAAGAAGCTGGCAGAAGATGACTCCGGAGAAACAGGAAGCCCACCGCACCGCGGCGGACAAATTTCTCGCATGAACTTCAAGCGGCGCGAAACCCACCTCAGGCAAAAACCTCCCTCACGGCGGTCCCCTTGCCGTCCTCGGTCGCGTAAAACGGCCGCTGCTCGACCTCATACATCGTCTTCGGGCTGACGCCCATGGCGGTGAAGATCGTGGCGTGGAGGTCGCTGATGGAAACTGGGTTCGTGGTCGCGATCAACGGACGCTCGTCTGCCGTGGAGCCATAGACGAAGCCTTTTTTCATCCCGCCGCCGAACATCACCACCGACGTGCCGCCGGTGAAGTGGCGGTGCAGGCCGTAGTGCTTCGGCTCCAACAGCACGTCCGACTTCGCGGTGGATTGGTCCTTCGCTTTCGAGCCCGGGACGCCTTCGATCATCGCGTCGCGGCTGAACTCGGAAGCGATGATGACCAGCGTGCGGTCAAGGAGATTCCGCTCCTCCAGATCGAGGATCAAGCGGGCGATCGGCGAGTCGATTTCGCCATGCATCCGCGCCACCACCTCGTGGCCGTTCGCGTGGGTGTCCCAGTTCAGGAACGGCACGTATTCAGTCGTGACCTCGACGAACCGCGCGCCGCTCTCCACGAGTTTCCGGGCCAGCAGGCAGCCCTGGCCGAAATGGGTTTTGCCATAAGCGTCGCGGACTTCCTGAGACTCCAGGCCGAGATCGAAGGCCTTCGCTTCGGGCGCCGCCAGCAGGCGGTGGGCGCTTTCCAACGAGCGCAGCATCGATTCCTGCTGATAGTCGGACATCAAATCCCGGTGCGGATTGCGGTCGATCAGATTCTTGAAAAACGCGCGGCGGTTGGCGAAGCGTCCGGGATCCATGCCCTTCGGCGGCCGCACGGCGAGCATCGCTTCCTCGGGGAACGGCAGGTTCATCGGCCCGAACTCCGAGCCGAAAAACCCGCCGGTAGTGAAGGCCTTGAGTTCCTCGGACTCACCGACGCCTTCGAGCCGCTGGCCGATGTTGATGAAAGCGGGCATCACTGGATTGCGCGGTCCGAGCACCTTCGCCATCCACGCGCCGCTGTGCGGCGCGGCGACGGTCTGCGGCGGCACGTAGCCGGTGTGCCAGTGATATTGATGGCGCGAATGGAGGATGGTTCCGAGATCCGGCTGCACCGCGGAGCGGATGAGGGTGGCGCGGTCCATCACCTTGGCGATTTGTTCAAGGCCTTGGCAGATCTTGATGTTGTCCACCGAGGTATCGATCGCCGGAAAGGTGGACAACATTTTCGAAACAGGCGTATCCTTGACGAACGGCTGATAGGCCTTGGGATCGAAAGTCTCCGGAGCCGCCATGCCGCCGCCCATCCACAGCAGGATGCAGGCGTCGGCCGTGGCCTTCGGCTGGATAATCGTCTCCGCCGCCGCGCGGGGGGCGCGGGCCATCAGTGCGGCGATGGAGGCGGCGGAGAGTTTTTTCAGGAAATCCCGGCGGGGCTGTTCGGGGTCGAGTGGGAGCGGTTGCATGGTGGTTCAGCGGACGATTTGGAATTCAGGCAGCATGAAGACTCCCCACAGAAAATCCTGGATGGCAGCGGCTTGCGGTTTCGCGCCCAGCAGGGAGACGGCAAGCTGGAGTTCATCCGGCGTCGGCTCCCGGGAAAGCGCGGCCTGCCAGACATAGGTCGCCAGCGCGGCGGAGGAACCGAGGTTCCTGGCTA
>JBEDKU010000609.1:0-3517 GCA_041172045.1 Verrucomicrobiota bacterium
TAAGAAGGTAGCCGGATGCGCCTAGCATGATCGCCTTGAGCACATCTTCCTCCCGATTGGACTGGGTGAGGATGATGATTTTGGCTCCTGGCATCTCGGTGCTGAAATGAGGGATTGCCTCCAGGCCGCCCACGCCCGGGAGATGCAGATCAAGAAGGATGATGTCCGGTTCTTCATGCACCTCACGATCCTGAAGGCTGCGCAGGGCTCGCTCGGTGGTGCCGAACTGGCTGGTCAGTTCCATGTCAGACTCTTTGCTCAGGGCAAGCTCGACGATTTCCCGGTATTCCGGGTGGTCCTCGATCATCATGATGCGAATTTTGCGATTCATCGGATTCTTGATCATTGGTGAAATCCCCATTTCCGGGTTCTGAGAGTCAGTTGGATGCAGGTTCCTCCTTCGGGAGGATTTTTGACGGTGACTTTGGCCCCTAGCAACTTCGCCCGGCGCCTGAGTGAGGCGGGTGCGCCTCCCTCCTCGGAGATTTCCAAGCCGCGGCCGTTGTCGCAGATTTTCAGGTCGACCCTATCATGTCCGGCCTTCAGTTCGGTGGTGTATTTGGTGGCTGCGGAGTGACGGCTGATGTTGACCAGGGATTCCTTGTAGAACAGAAACAGGTCGGCACGGGTGCGAGGTGGCAGCGCTTTGAGGTAGTCCTCTCCCTCGATTGAAATTTCATGTTCGAGTCTCGCCATGATCCGGTTGGAAGCCCGCTGCATGTCGGCGAGGATGTCGGTGTAGAGCCCTTTGGCGGACAACATGTCGCTGCAATGCCGCACGGCGATGCCCGAGCGTTCGGTCTCCGAGCGGATCCGCCGATGGAGCGTGGCCAACTCTGTCGGGGAATCCCCGGCATCAGCGGCGAGATCGCTCAACAACCCGATGGTGTGGAGGTTGGCTCCCAGCTCGTCATGAAGATCCGCCGCCAGGCGTTCCTGAATGCGAGCGATCTGGCGCATCCGCCTGATGCGCTCGATGAGGATGATGGAGACGAAGCTTGCGGTAAGTAGCACGGCTAACCACCCCAGACGATTCAGATTGGTTTTCTGGCGGAGATGGCGGAGGTCGAGTTCCGTGGTGATGAGGGGGCGTTCCGCTTCCAGGTCGTGGCGCCGGGCCAGTTGGTTCATCCAGTTCCTGACGGGGAGGATTTTACCGTAAAGGTTGCGACCGTCCGTCAGCGAGGCAAGCGAGCGCCAGGGGGAATCCTCTGGAAAGTTTGTTTGCGTGAGGTTGCCAAGGGCCACATTGAGGCCTTTGGAAAACAGTTCGATTTCCGCCGCTCCGAACTGGCTCCCTTTGTCGTTCTCAAGGGTGTTGATGAACGGTTCGACTGCGGTCAAACGGACATGGCGGCAGGTTCTGACGGGGAATCGGCGCATGATGATCGGGCCGACATCGTAGGTGGATTCCATGTTGTATTCGACCAGTCGAACCGCATCCGAAAAATCCGGTTGATTTGCTCCTTCCAGGACGAAGTGGCGGGGGACGCCGAAGCCATCGCTGATGGACTGGGGAACCGTGTCGCTGAGATCGGTGACATGATAGTGGATGCGGTCCAGCGGCAGGCTTTTACCGAGGTCGAAGGTGATGGCGGGTTGTTCGCCAATGTTGGTTTTGCTGAGGTATGCGAGGCTTTGCTCGCCCTCGGCCGCATCCATCAGATAAGGAACGAAGCCGTCAACCATGTATTCCTTGTCCCATCCGAGGCCGCCGGTTCCCTCGGGAGATGAGATCTGGACGGGTTTCCGAAGTGCGACGTTCTCCTCGCCACTGAAAACGAGGACTTCGGCCAGCTGGAAGATATACTTTCCGTCCCACGCACGTGGTGACATCAGCGTGGTCTCCACCCGAACCCAGGATGCGTTGGTGCCGCGACATGATACCGCGAGCGGGGCGGTTCGCGGTAGCAGCCGGGACGAGGATCCGTAGGTTGCAACAACAGTGCCAACCGGATCACTTGCGGTGCCAACGATGATTCTGAACTCGCGTGGGAAACCATCCGCACGGAATCCGGTCTTGGTGTCGCGCCAGAGGGTCGGAACCAATACGATCTGATCGATGGTCACCTCGTCGCCGAGATCGATCTGAATCGATTCCTGTTCGGTGGGGGTGCTGTGGGCCAGTGATCGATAGCCGACCGAGCCGACACCGCTGAGCAGGCTCAGAGAGGCAAGCTGATTGAGCTCATGGTCCACGGTCAGGAGGCTCTGCTCGAGGTCCGAGAGGGAAAGCCCGCGGAGTCGGGATTCGGCGCCGGTTGGAGAGGCCGCTGCGTGGAGCATTCCTGTGATCAGCCACAGAGCGACGATGATTCCGAAGGCACGGAGCGTCGCACTGCCGCCAAACCAGGCATGAACCTTCCCGGGTGGCGAAGGCCCGGGTCTGAGCAGTGGATGGTGTCTCATGGAAGGCCCGTTCATTCGGCGGACTGAAGCGTAACCGGGCCGACTAGGCCAGAAGGAACCAGCGGTGATTCTTTGGTGAAGTAGTTCCAGGTGGTGAAGCAGTAGCGGCCTTTCGACGGTCTAGGCTTGTTTTTCACGAACCACTCCGGGAAGCGCTGGAGAAATCCGCCTTGCTCCTTGAAGTGGTGGCCCGGCGACCACTCGCAATCCGCTGGCTCCTGTTCATCGCCGATCAACCGGTTGGCCCAGACGTTGGTGACTTCGATTTCGAGTTGATTGCCCTTGGGCTTGAGCAGACCCATTGGAATCTCGACCTGCCACGGGGCGGTCCAGATGACTCCGAGGTCGCGGCCATTGAGCCTTACGCGTGCGAGGTGGTTCACGACGCCGAGATCGAGACGGTTGCCAGCAGCGCCATCAAAGGTCTTCTGATAGGTGACGGTGCCGGAGTAATAGCGGATGCCGGGCTCCGGTCGTTTCGTCCAGTCGTCGAGCTTGTCGAACTTTACGGATGCCGGGCCACCCCATTTCGGATCAAATTTCACCTCCCAGGGACCGCTGATTTCCGCAATCCGGGCGAGCACCGGGAAGTTGGATCCGGGGGAGGGGATTCCCGGTTTGCGGAAGACCACGAAGAAACTTTGCGCGGCATCGAACTTCAATGTCAGCTCCGTCTGACCATTGGTGTTTTCGAACTCCGGCAGGTCGCACATTTCGCCAGTGACCGGGTCCCATAACTCAGGTTGTTTGCCGGTCACCTCGAAAACACAGCGAGCCTCGCCGCCAGCGCGCTGAGGATTTGCCACGAACCAAAGATCCGCGCCCTCCGCACGCCGGTGAATCGCGGTGACCGGTGATCCTTCCGCCGAAAAATTCAGCGGGGCGACTTGTCCCCATTGAAGCAAGGCCTGGCAGCGCTGCCAGTATCGCACCAGCGCCTTGCCGGGTTCCCACCACGTCTGGGTGCGGTCGAAATGCGTGCCCCAACAGCCCATTGTCGCTCCTGGCCTGTATTTCCCGTCCCACGGTTGTTGCACGAATCGGTGAAGGATGAAGCGGTTGATCCCCGCGCAGTAGGCGGCGTCACCGATCGGCTTCAGCCACGCAG
>JBEDKU010000610.1:0-5811 GCA_041172045.1 Verrucomicrobiota bacterium
TTTCTACGGAGCCGCCCATTTTCCCGACATGGAAAAACGCCTGCTGGACCTCGGTTTCAAGCGCACCCACCAAGAGTGGCTGACCGCCTGGAACATCCCGAAGGCCGTCGAAAAACCGGTCATCGACGTGGAAAACGCTTCCTGAGCATCCGCCGTCTTGCGTTCCCGCGGAAATCGGGGTTATCTCGGAAATGAAATTTTCTCTTACGTGCCTCGCGCTGATTTTACCAATGCTGCTCAACAGCTGCGGCGGCGGATACGGCAGGATCGCCCTCTCGGACGCGCCGAAAATCGTCAACGTCTCCTCCTACGACCCGAAGGAAAAACAACGTTCCGGCGACGCGTTCTCCGCCACCGATGTCTCCGCACTCCGGCGCAATGGCGCGGTCGGACTGATCGCCCGCTGCGGCAAGGGCCCGGCGCTCGACGACAAATGCGCGGATTTCCTCAGCGCCGCCAACCGCCAGGGCATGATGCTCGGCACCTATTATTTCGTCCTGAAAACCTCCGCCGCCGCCTCACAGGCCGACCAATACATCGACCGACTTCGGGAAATCGCCACCACGCGCGGGCTGCTGGGGCGGAAGATCCTGCTCGTCGGCGACTTCGACACCAAGTCCAGCCCGGCGGATCTCGTGGCCTTCATCGACCGGGTCGAGCAGCGGACCGGCGTGCTGCCGGCCATTTATCTGGAGAACAGCGACCGGCTCCGCAACTCGCTGGCCAACGCCACCGCCGCGCAAAAAAGCCGGATCTCCGAGTGCCCCTACTGGATCGCACTCTACGCGCCGACCGCCAGTTTCCAAACGCCGCACAAGCTGATGAAGGCCTACGGCATCTGGAACGACTGGGCGATGTGGCAATACGCCGGCGTCGAGTGGTCCGGCCGCTCCGTTTCCAAGCACTATCATCACGGCCCGTGGAAATCGCCCCGCTACTTCGGCACCATGGACCGCCCGCTCGAGCACAACGCCTTCAACGGCTCCACCGAGGACCTCACCCGCTTTTGGGAAAAGCATTCGTGGGCGGTCCGCTAAATCCAGACACCGTCGGTGCGGGCATCGGAATTTTTAGAAATCTGCCCGCGCGAACTTCAATTATCTTGCAAACCCGCCCCCCGGACGCTTTCTTCCGCGCTCAACCTCCAACCTAGGACGGTCCGGCGAACGCTGGATCCATCCCCTACGACCATGGCCGATACAAAAGAAATCAACGAAAAAGACTATCAACTCCACGAAGGAGACACCGGAAGCGCCCCTTATCAAGTGGCCCTCCTCACCAAGCGGATCTTCCACCTCACGGACCACTTGAACATCCACAAGAAGGACTTCTCGTCCCGCCGTGGCCTGCTCACCTTGGTTTCCCAGCGCCGCAAGTTGCTGGATTACATCAAGAAGGGCTCCGAAGAAAAGTATCAGCAGATCATTGCTGGCCTCGGACTCCGCCGCTAATCCAATTTCGCAAACGCAGCCACGGGAAGTTCCCGTGGCTGTTTTGCAAAGCGGTCCGGGCACTCGAAAATTCCGCCCGGCTCGCCAGACTCATCCCTCCGCAGCACGCCTATTTGCGTCCTGCGGAATTTGTCTGAAAACGATGAATGCCCGTTCTGCATCCCGCCGGACGGGCCGTACGCACTGAAAAAAGAAGAAAAACAAAACTGATTATGAATATCCATACACTTACGGCCGATGTCGGAACCAATCCGATGACGTTCGAAACCGGCAAAATTGCCAAACTCGCCGATGGCGCCGTTACCGTCCGCTGCGGCGACACCATCATCCTCGTCACCGCCGTTTCCTCCACGAAAGTGAAGCCCGGCCAGACCTGGTTCCCACTTTCCGTGGAATATAAGGAAAAAGCCACCGCTGCCGGCGTCTTCCCAGGCGGCTACTTCAAGCGCGAAGGTCGCCCGACCGAAAAGGAAATCCTCACCTGCCGCATGACGGACCGCCCGCTGCGTCCGTTGTTCCCCAAAGGTTACCTCTACGAAACCCAGATCGTCGCCATCCTGCTCAGCGCCGACGGCGTGAACGACTCCGACATCCTCGCGATGAACGGCGCTTCCGCCGCCCTCTGCCTTTCCGACATCCCCTTCGCCGGCCCGATCGGTGCGGTGCGCGTCGGCCGCGTGGACGGACAATTCGTCATCAACCCGACCCACGACGAGCGCGCTGAAAGCGATCTCGACCTGATCTACGTCGGCGACAAGACCAACGTCATCATGATCGAAGGCCAAGCCGACGAGCTCCCGGAAGACGAGTTTATCAAGGCCCTTCACTTCGCCCAAGCCGCCGTCGTCAAACTCGTCGCCGCCCAAGAAGAACTCGCGAAACTCGCCGGCAAGGAAAAGCGCACCTACGAACTCACCGTCGCCAAGGACAACCTTCTCGAAATCGCCTACGAAATCGCCGGCGACCGCATTGAAGCCGCCATCTACGCGCCCACCAAAACCGAGCGCGCCAAAAAAGTCGGAGCCCTCCGCGACGAAGTGGAAGCCGCCATCAAGGAACGCGCTCCGGAAGCGACCGACTTCGACGTCGAGCAAGCATTCGAATACCTTCAGAAGAAGGCGTTCCGCATTTCCATCATGGAAAAAGGCGTCCGCGCCGACGGTCGCAGCATCGGTGACCTCCGCACTCTCTACGGAGAAGTCGGCACCCTGCCACGCGTTCACGGTTCCGCCATTTTCTCCCGCGGAGAAACCCAAGCGCTCGCCATCACCACGTTGGCACCTGCCGACGAGAAGCAACACTTTGACAACTACGCCGGTGGCGAAGACGAGAAGCGCTTCATCCTCCACTATAACTTCCCTCCATTCTCCGTCGGCGAATGCGGACGCATGGGTGGCATCAACCGCCGCGAAATCGGCCACGGTTCGCTCGCCGAGCGCTCCATCGAGCCGGTCATCCCTGACGAATCCGTCTTCCCTTACGCCATCCGCGTTTCTTCGGAAGTCATGGAATCCAACGGTTCCACCTCGATGGCCTCCGTTTGCGCGGGCGTCATGGCCCTGCTCGACGCCGGTGTCCCGCTCATCCGCCCGGTCGGCGGCATCTCCGTCGGACTCGTCACCGAGAACAACGAAGACGGCTCCATGAAGTCCCACAAAATGCTGTTGGACATCATCGGTTCCGAAGACTTCTACGGCGACATGGACTTCAAGCTCTGCGGCACCAGCGAAGGTGTCACCGGCTATCAGCTCGACCTCAAGCTCGCCGGCCTTCCGCTCGCCATGCTTGAAGAAGCCATCCACATCGCCAAGGCCGGCCGCACCGCCATCCTTGAGAAAATGGCCGAGTCCATCATCGAGCCCAAGCCGCTCAGCCCGCACGCCCCGCGCATTGTTTCCGTCAAAATCCCGGCAGACCGCATCGGCGAGCTCATTGGGCCAGGCGGCAAGAACATCAAGGGCATCCAGGCCGAGTCCGGCGCCGAGATCAACATCGAGGACGACGGCACCGTGCACATCTACGCTTCCAAGCAGGAAGGCCTCGATCGCGCCAAGGCGATGATCGACCGCATGTTCCAGGAAATCGAAGTGGGCAAGGTTTACACCGGCAAGGTTGTTTCCATCACCCAGTTCGGCGCCTTCATGGAAGTGCTCCCGGGCAAGGACGGACTCGTCCACGTCTCCGAGCTGGCCGAAGGGCGCACCGAAAACGTTGAGGACATCGTCAAAAAGGGCGACGTCATCACCGCCAAGTGCCTCGGAGTCGACGAAAAGGGCCGCGTGAAAATGTCCCGCCGCGCCTGGCTCCGCGACCAAAAGGCCGCTGAGCACGACGCCCAGCAGCCCATCGCTGCTGAGTAAGGAGTAGCGACATTCCTGTCGCTACACAATCACCCATCCATTAAACCGGCGTTCTCACAAGGGACGCCGGTTTTTTATTTCTCACCGACCGCGGCTATCGTTCTAAAATATTGATTTGTGGCACAGATCGGCACTCATTCCCGCCATGGCAACCTTGCAAACGATCCCCGCCGCACGGGATCGACTCGTCGCCCGGATTACTGCGGAGGACAAGTCGTTGCTGACCCGCGCGGCAGCATCGGAAGGCTCATCTCACGCTTCCTTCGTCGTGTCCCATATCCTTGACGCCGCTCAGGAAGTCATTCGCCGACACGATTCCATCAACTGAGCGAGAGCGAGTCCCGACGTTTTGTCGAAGCCCTGCTCGCCTCCTCCAGCAAGGGCCACCGAGCGCTTCACCAAGGGTCTCAAGCTCCATCAGGAAACCATCACGAAGCGCTAGCGGGAAGCAGGGATTTCACCTGCTTCATCATCACGAAGAACCGGTTCGCACCCAGCCCTGTAAAGCCGAATTCTTCGCAAAATCGCCGCGCGTTGGCGCCTTTTGGATCGGTGACGACTGCCCAGCAGCGTCGCCGGGAATTCGCCATATCGAGGCCGGTTTTTGGTCGCCGCTTCTGGCAGCGCGGTGGTCAGGATGGTCGCTGCGGAAAGCGTCTAAAATCCGGCGATGCGCCCCGGATCACTCTCAGCAACCGCCACGAAACTGAGACGGACCCGAAAGTTCGGCCACGACGGGGCATGACCCGTGCGAAAGAACGACTGCTGATCACGGCTTCGGGGAGGAATGAGTTTGCGGAAAACTGGGTTCGATGACGGGGCCGAACATCGAACATCGAACATCGAACATCGAACATCGAACATCGAACATCGAACATCGAACATCGAACATCGAACATCGAACATCGAACATCGAACATCGAACGTCGAACGCCCAACATCGAACATTGAAGTTAAGAAATTTTGAAGAAGATGGGATGGCCATCGCGAAGCGCAGCCCGCACGCGAATCGATAGCGGACCATTGCAGGCCCCTTGCGTGGGCCGCGCGCGCGCGGGTTTTGCGGAGTGGTCGCCTTGACGGCAGGCGGCGATGTGGTGACGGCGTCCTTGTGCGACGGCTCGGGGCGGGGCGACGCGGGGCGCGGGCCTTGTGCGGCGTGCTCAACCGCCATGACAGCCTGCGGAAGGATAAAAAACACGCGCCCTGGACGCCGGTACCGAATTCCCGACGCCGTTACCACCCGCACGGCCGGTGAAAATCCGCGCCCGCCGCGATGGGATCGTGTTTTTTGCGCCAGTGCATCGTGTCCAAGCGGGCGGACACCCGGAAAAGGGAGTGAATATCCGAGCCAGACGGGTGCGGGTTCTTGTCCGCCTGTGGGTCCTCATTCAAGATTCGCGTGGATGCCCGTTCATTCGCGGTTTGACGCATCCGGGAGATTGGGTGTTTCCTTGGACTTCTCGCCTCGCCGGCGGACTGGAAGGCCGCGGTCCCGGGGGGCTGGGGAGACTTCCGCGCGTTTTCAGGGGCGCTTCACGCCCTGCGGCGGTTCGGAGACCGTCGGACCCTGCCACCCGCCGAGTTCAGGCGCAGCCGATCGCGGCGTTAGGTTGACGATGCTGCGGTGGTGGGCTACTTGTGCCGGGTGATGATGATCCAGAGCCTCCGCCGACTTACTGTTGTCCTAGTACTCCTCGCCGGCGCCGCCCAGGCCCAGCTCTCAACCAGCCTGAGACTCAACAAGAAACAATACGTGGCGGGCGAACCGGTGCTGGCGGTGGTGACCATCACCAATCATGCCGGACAACCACTCACCTTCGCCAGCGACGGCCGCACGCAGTGGCTGGATTTCATCATCAAGGACCGCCATGGCGAGCCGGTGACGCCCAAGGGCCGCAATGGTTTCGGGAAAATGACCATCCGCGCGGGCGAGTCGATGGCGCGGGAGGTGAATCTGGCCCAATGTTACCAACTCGGCGAAGCCGGAAATTTCTCGG
>JBEDKU010000611.1:0-10734 GCA_041172045.1 Verrucomicrobiota bacterium
GTGGGTGACCCGCTGGATCGAAAACGCGCCGGCGGAGGAAGTTAGTGGAGTCTATGCCAACCTCGCCGCGCGTGTCGCCGCCGGGAAGCTCGTGCAGCCCGTCGATTCCACCTTTCCGCTCGAATCCTACCTCGCCGCGCTCGCCAGGCTCGAAGCGCCCGAGCGATCGGGCAAAGTGCTATTTGTCCCTTGAACGGAATTTGTCGCTGGCGGGAAAGAATTGGGGAGTGATGGGGAAAGCCGGATCCTCGGGCACTGAGGTTTCCAAGTCAGACGACGCCCTTTCGGAGATCTCTCAAACTCCATAACAGCCCGTTGGTGGGCGTGGCATTTCCCTTCATCTTTCTTGCGCCGGAACTTCGATTTGAGCCAAACCGGGAACGGGATGCGGTGAACAGCTCGTTCACGAAACTTCGGCTGCCGATTACCGCGCCGTCCGTGAAATACCGGACGCGACAGCGCAGCATCTTCCCAAGGGGGATTTCCCCGTCCTTGTCGCGTTCTTCCCCAACATGCTCTTGTGAAATCCCTTTGCGCGAGGTTTTTACGGTAGATGCGCCATCCCGATCCACGCTCAGTGTTGTTTTTTCAACAGCGCCAGCCATCAGGATTTTGCGATATTCCCGCGACACATCATTCGTCCAGAAAGAATCGTCGGCCGCCACCCGCAGGTGAGCGCGCAGCGCCCTGACCAACCCGGCCCGCGCCTTTTTGCCATTCCCCTTCGCGCCGCCGCCAATCGCCTCGCCGTAACTGCTCCAGCGGTAATCCGCAGGGTCTGTTGCGATTCCAGCGCGCACTGGATTGAGGTCGATGTAGGCCGCCACCGTCTTCGCCGCCGTCCCGTCCTCCACGATCACGCTTTTGAATACGTCCTCCCAAAGATTTCCCTGACGCGAGTGGGTTCGGTTGAACCATTTGGTGAACCGCTGCATCAGGGTCTTCATGAATTCGCTCAGATCATGCATCCGGTAGGTGAAGCGCTCGTGGATCCGCGCGACGACCACCGCTTCCTCCGCCAAGCCGTCCGCCACCAACTTCCGGGCCACCGCAAGTTCCAGAGCCACTGTTGCGACAGACGCTTCACTATAAATCGCCCGCAGCCGCTCGAACAATTGCTCGTCGGAAAAACCGTCCGCCGGAGCCGCCGGCACCTCGACGAGCAGATGGATGTGATTGCTCATCAGGCAGTAGGACACCACCCGGCAGCCCGTGAAATTCTCCTGTATCCGCATGAAGGTGCGGAATTTTTCCTTTTCGTCCGGACCGAACACCAGCTTCCGATCCACCACTCGCGAAATGCAGTGGTAAAACACGGGCTTCGCCGTCTGACCCGCCGCATTTGCCTTGGGAACGATCCACCGCTTGCTTGCCATGCGGCGACTGAAGTTAAATGAGCGCCACAATGCAAGCCAAATTCTGATTATTTGACGCTCACGCTATAAACTATGCCACACTGATTATATGACACTCAAACTATCTGAAGCTGACGACGCGCCGTTTGTGATCGAACGCTAATTGCGAGTCAGTGTCTGGACGCCGCGATTCTCAGCGCGAAGCGGAATCCACTGGCGCGGAGTTCCGGTGGCCGAGCATTTCCTCGATCATGCTGTTCACCGGAATTCCTGCGATGCGGTAGCCGGGGTCTTCGGTGAGCAGATCGAAGCTGCGGGAAACGCCGTGGAGAGGCTCGATGCGGGTCACCGTCTGAGAACCACAGGCATCACCGACCCGGAGCCTGGCCGCCGGAACGCCGTCGATCCGATGGCGTGGGGAGGCGCTGACTGCCTCGCCGTGGCTGAAATGAATGGTGAGGTAGCGACTCGTCGCGGGGTCTTCCCGATACTGGTGGATTTGAGTGATTTGAACGGGTTTGCCGTTGAAGCCGAAGATGAAATCACCGGATTTGAGGGTCTCGATTTTGACTGGCCCAGCTGCTGTGTCGATCCACGTGCCCTCAGGGACACAGCCGAATTGGAGCTTCGCCAGCCCCAAGCCCAGTGCGGTCCCGATCAGATTGCAGGATGGCAGCAACAAGCCCGCCAGCAGAAATGGAACAACAAAAAAGATGACCTTCGTTCGAAAGAAAGGGCTTTGACGGGTGGATCCGGGAACCATGAGCGGCATGCTTTTGGGATTCAGTCGCGGGTTTGTCAATTACCCGCTTCCGAGCACCACCGGCTGTGATGAGTTTCACCCACGGTCCAAGTCCATGGTCATGCCAAGGAAATGGTGAGGCGATCCTTCGTGCCTGTCAGACGACGGGTCCATGATTCGAGCGGGATCCGGATGCCGCCCACCCGGTAGGGGTTGTCCTCGCGCAAGAACTCCAGCGACGTGCCGTTGAGGCCGATGGCGGTCGGGCCGCAGCCCGCATTGCCGATTTCATAGACGACCTCGACCACGTGCCCGGCGAGATTCAACGTGACCGCCAAGCCATCCAGCTCCGGCGGGATCACCGGATCCACGACCAGCGCGGATTTCTCCACGCGCAGTCCGAGGAAGCACTGCATGATCAGGCGCGTGCCGATGCCGGCACCGCTGGAATAGACGCGCCAGCCGCCTTCGAGCGTGACCGCGCCGGAGTTCACCTTGTCGTAGTGATCGAAGGCTTCGTAGCGGTCCCTGAAGGCGGCGTCCGAGCTGGAGTAATAACAATTCGCCTGGCGCGGGCCGGCGGAGGGGACGAGTTCCCGGATGGCGATGGGGTTGAGCTGGGAGAGCGCGTGGAAGAAGCCCTCCGCATCGCCGAAGCGGGCGAGCGCCTCGCAATAGCGGAGATGGGCGTGCATGTACATGATGCCGATTTCCCGGCCGAAGTAACTGGCGCTTTCCGCACGCTGAAAATTGGCCTGGATGCCGCCGTGATAGGCCATCGGCCGGTCGAAAAGACGCGCTCCGTCCGGACCCAGCAGATGATCGCGGATCAGGGCGAGGTGAGTCTCCGCCTGCGTGGGAGAGAACATGTCGTTGATGATGGCGTGGATCATTGGCAGCAGGCTGTATGACAAGCCGGTCACGCTGTCGCGGGGATGGAGCAGGTAGTCGGTCTTTCCGCCCTCGTGGAAATAGGCGAGGCCGGCGACGACACCGTCCACGACGAGCAGGCGCTGGAACTCGTCGCGAATCCCGACGGCCATGGTTTCCAGTTCGGCGGCGCGGTCCTTGATGCCGATCTGCCGGAAGGCTGCGGCGAGGGCGACGAAGGTCTGATAGTTCAGCGTCACCGTCCACGAGCTGCAAAGCCGCTCGCGCATGTCGGGCTTGGCGGGTTGGAGCGAGTCATTCCAGTCGCCGTGACCGTAGGCGGCGAGTACGGTGCCTTCGATGACCCGGCGGCGGATCAGGTCGAGGGCTCGCTCAACGTGCTGGCGGATAGTCGCCATTTCCCCGGTGGTTTCATCCGCTTCGAAATAGCGTGTTTCCTCATCCAACAGGCTGGCGTCGCCGGTGGCGGATAGATACTCGGCGAGGGCGAGCAGCGGCCAGTAGACAATGTCGCCGTGCGAGTCGCCCGGGCGGATGTTGCGCTCGCGCTCGAAGAACATGAACCACTGCGGCCAGTCACCGTCGGGATTCTGCTGGCCGAAGACGCGGATTAACAAATCCCGCATCGGCTCGAAGCGGCCGAGGGCGAGTAACAGTTCCACCGGTCCCTGACAGACGTCGCGGGTGCCCCAGCCGCCGCCGGAGTATTGCTCGAGGCCGCGCGGGGACAGGTAGTGGACGAGGGCGTTGTGGATGAACCATGGGAAAATCTCGCCCGCCCGTTCGGCCGCCGGAGCCAACCGGCTAGACTGTGGCGCGACGATCCGCAATCCGGAGTCGATGGAATTCCAGAACCCGCCGGTTTGAGCGGTGGATGGTTCGACCAGCTTGCCACGGATGATCAGAGCCGACGACTTGGTGGGTGTGGTGACAAAACAAACGAACGGTTGGTTGCGCGAGACACCGTCTGTGAAAAGCCATTCATCACCGCCGATGGTTTCGATCGATGAGCCCTCGATGGTGAATCCGCCGTCCGGGAAACGCCGCCCTACGTCGCTGTCCGGGATCGCGCGGACAAACACGGTGCTCCCGTCGATCTCGCAGTTAGCGGGCACGGAGGCGCTGCCATCGTCGCCGTTGAGGGCGATGTGGTGGGAAATGAGAAATCTCACGGGATCGCCTTCGAGCACCTTCAGTGACAGGCGGAGTTCGTGCGCGTCGTCGGGCACTGAGGAAACCACTTCGATCAGGCCGCTTTGGTGTTTGTAGATCCAGCGGCAGGAATCCGGACTCATCTCGAATGCGGACGGAATCCCCAACAGTTTCCACGAGCCGCCGGTTTCCACGAAGACCCGCTGCCCGTGGCTGCGGAAGAGGCCGAGGTAGCTGTGGCAGGTGGATAGAAACCGGTTGATGCTCACATGGCCCTGGGTGACCATCGAGTGGAACACGCCGCCCATCCAGGCGGTGGAAGTGAGTGCGGACTCGTCCGGTGTTAGCGAGCCGCCGGAGCGGAGGATGTGGCCGTGGGGCCGGAGCACTTCGAGTTCCTTGGACTTGAGCGCCACGTGGGTGCGCTCGGCGGTGAAAAACGAGCGTAGCCGGCCATTTTCGTATTCCGAATGGCGGATCGCCGGGCCGAAGTGGGTTTCATCGAGGTCCTCCGTTTCCAGCAGCGGGGCGGATGAGAACAGGCCGGGAGCTGGAGAGTTAGTGTCACGTTTTTCAGGCCATGGCGGGCAAACGGCCTCCGGCAGGGACAATGCGGCATCGATCAAGCCGGCGTCCTTGGCGGAGGTGGCGGTGGGTTTGTCCGCTTCGAACCAGCCAAAGAATCCGCGCGGTGATTTCGCGCCGGGTTCCAGCAAGACCGGCTCGTCCTGGATGGCGACCAGCGAGTGCTCGTGCTGCAAACGCATTCCCGGCAGTCCGGAGGCGAGGGCGACTGGCTGACCGCCCGCGCGGGTGGCGAGGCCGTGGAACTGGAGCGCGTCGGTCGAGTAGGACACCGCTTTCCCCAACGAGCCGATGACAGTCCACGGGCAGCGGCCGCCCATCGACTGGTTCTGCCGCGAGGCCACGGCGACTCCGGTTTGTGGATGAGCGAGCGGGGCGTGGTCCACGTATTGGCATACATAAAATTCATTGAGCCGCACCGCGCCGTAATGGGAGAGCGCGATGTCCTGGGTGAGGATGAGGTCGCAGGCCACCGGGGTGCTGCCGGTGTTTTCCAGTTCCACATGCCAGAACCACGCCGTGGCGGATTCCGCGAGCGTGAGGCGCAGTTGGAACTTGAGGTCGCCCCACGAGCCGCAAGCGGTCATGCCGCGGGTGTCGGGTTGATAGGAAGCGGGACTTCCGGGGCCTAGCAGTGGAATGGATTCCACGGTTTCCCCGAGGCGGCGCAGATAGATGTTCGTCGGGCCGCCCTCGGCTTCGTTTCCGAGGAAGTTGTTGAGGATGATGTCGCCGCAGTCCATCCGGCGGATGGAGCCGTTGGAGTTCAGCTCGGCGTTGAGGCCGGACGGACTGGCGGAGCGGAAGGGGAGGTCGACTGGCGGGCGATCGGGAGTTTTCATTTGGAGTTGGGGAAATCAGGGGAAACCAGGAGTGTTCGCATCGCACTTTTCAGCGGCCTCCACGAACTCGCCGAGGCGGAGCAGGACCGAAGCGTAAGCGGAAATGGCCTGGAACTGGGTGATGATCAGCGAGAACGCGCCTAGCAGGGTGGCGAAGGCCATCGTCGCCAGGCCGATGACCCCGAACTCGACTTCCCGCCGGATGTCCTCGGTGATGCGCTGGTCCGGATTGCTGACGGATCCCTCCCTGCTCATGTGCAGATAGATGACCCGGTCGATGTAGAGGCCGACGACGCGGTGCGTGAGGAAATCCCGCCATAACAGGCCGAGACGTTCTTCGGTAAAGCGGAACGTCACGCCGACGAAGGTGGAGCCCGCGAAGACCGCCACATACAGCCAGGCGAGCCGGACGAAGCCGCCGGAGTCGCGGCTCTCAATGGCGGACATGAAATTCCGGCCGACGAAGCTGTTCAGGACGTTCATCCCGTTGATGCTGAACATCAGGACAAACAGGCCGGCGAGCAGCCACTTGGCCTTGCCGCCGACAGGGGATTTCAGGAAGACGCCCAAGGTCAGCAGGATCCTGCGGAACGCTTCACGGCTGAAGGTGGCCCGTGATCCACTCATGGGGGATTTTCGCTAGGTTCACGAGGCTTGACGCGGCTTTGCAGGTGGTTGACCACGGAAAACAACACGCCGGTGCTCCAGCCGAACATCAGGATGCCGGTCACCGCCTCGACGGCGCCGAGGATACGCCAGTTTCCGGGCGGGATCACGTCGCCATAGCCCACGGTGGAATAACTGGTCGCGGAATAATAGAACGAGGTGGCGAAGTCGGGGAAGCAGCCACTCCACTGATAACAGGCGGCCCACACGATGATTTGGAAGATGTGAAGCACGAGCAGCCCATACACCACCCGGATCAGGATCCAGAACATCGCCGGTAGGCTGAAATGATGCCCGTGCTGCGGCGCGGTGCGACCGAGCCAGCGCAGACCGAGGATCATTCCCGCGCCGTGGATCGCGACGCAGATGGAGACGAGAAGGAAGAGGATCAGGAGCAGCTTGAGCATCAGGGGCCTGGGGGAGAGATCATTTCCAACCGCCGCCGAGCGCGCGGTAGGCTTGGACGACGGCGCGGGCCGCCTGGTTGTCGCGGGCGATGCCGCCCCAGAGGTCGATTTCCCAGCATGGAGGAACTCGGGAAGATTGAACAGCTGGCAAGAGTGAGGGGCCTGACAGCGGTTCGCATGTTGACGGAAATAGTTGAATGGTGTGGCCCGGAGTGATGATTTCCGGATGGTCGATCACGCGCCGGTTGCTGGAACCTGCCGAAGTTGACGAGTGTCCCTCGGGCATCAAGCGGATTTTTCCCGCAAAACTTCGGAAAGACGGGAAGAATGATGCATCGCCCGTATTTCCGAAGATTTCGGGGCGATGGGACCAAGATCGTAGTGTCGCGTGGATGTGGTGCGATGGCAGCGGGTGACGACCTGATCGGGGGCGATGAGTTGCGGGCTCGCCATGCCAGAAAACTCCCCGCCGAGCGAACGGAGGAGTAATTTGTCAGCGGGACGAGTCATTGGCAACCGGCGACGTTGGCCTTCGCGGTAAAGCGCGCGGATCATGTCGTCGGACAGTTTTGGAGAATACAAGGTTCGTGGCATGACGGGGTTGGTCGTTGAATTTTCATTCATTCGATACAGGGCGACCCCGACTCCTAAGGGTGCGCGGGGTCGTAAAAGCACTTCCTGCAATTCGTCGCGAATCGCGGGAAGGATGAAGGGTTGGGCTCCTTCATGAGTTTATAACACAGCTGAAGGGCTCATCGCCCCAACCCCTTCACCCTCAATCAACACCGGAAACTCAGCAAGTTTGACGCGTTGGGAGCCATCCACTTTTGATTTCGGCAAATTATGCCTCCGTGATGCTGTCGAAAATTGACAGCGAGCTGACAGCAGTGCTTCCTTCTAGATACAAAAAAGGGAGCTTTTCAGCCCCCTAAGTCGTTTATTATTAAAGAAGTACCCCGGCTTGGATTCGAACCAAGGACCAATTGATT
This sequence comes from Verrucomicrobiota bacterium, assembly GCA_041172045.1. Classification (GTDB taxonomy): domain Bacteria; phylum Verrucomicrobiota; class Verrucomicrobiia; order Verrucomicrobiales; family Akkermansiaceae; genus Luteolibacter. Next base: position 7,630 of record JBEDKU010000611.1, read on the forward strand.
AAGAGTTACCGAATGATCAACTTTATATCTTTAATATTCAACCTGTTGCAGACTAACTGAATTTAAAAGTTTGGCAGTTGCCACAGTAGTTGCCAAAAATGCACCGTGGCTCGTCCAAAAAAGATTCAGCATTTCACGCTCAAGCCGTTTTTGAATGCGGCCGGAACGCAGTCATGGCGGGTTGCGGGAACCAAGGCGGACGGCACCCGCGTGCGCCAAAATTTCTCGGAAAAATCCGAGGCGGTCCAGACTCATGCCGATTTGGAAGCAGACATCCAAGGACATGTCGTGACGTCACGCGTCCAACGCACCCGACTCTCAGCAGACCAACTTGCGGATGCCGAGGCGGGTTTACAAAACGCGGGCGAACGAAAAATCGCCGACATGATCGCGCATTACCTCAATCTCGAAATGAGAGCGAAGTCCAAGGGCCTTAACCTTGATGCCGCCCTCTCGTTCGTGGAATCACATTTCAGAGCGGAAACCCAAGCCGTCAGTATCCTCAACGCCATCAACGAGTTTGTCGCAACCCGGGCCGGCGGCTCTCCTGCAACCAAGACTCATTATGACGCCACCCTGCGCACTCTATTAAAGCCGGACCCCAATAAGTTCGTCCACGCGTTCAGCGTCTCCGACATCGAGAAGATTCTCAGCCGTTTCGCGAATTTGAATTCGAAACGCACCTACCGCCGGGTGTTCTCGGTGTTCTTCAACTGGGCGGTCCGCCACCACTACTGCCTCGAAGACCCATGCAAGCGACTCGACAAAATACCGAAGGACATGAGCCAGATCGCGGCGCTGTCCTTCGAAGAGTCGAAGCGATTGCTCTACGCCGCCATGTGTGTCCAGGATGGGGCTTCGGCGGCAGTGATTGCCATCGGACTCTTTGCCGGACTTCGGCCCAGTGAAATCAAGGACCTCAAGCCGGAGGACATCGGCGAGAAAGTCATTCGGATTTCCGGCGGGAAGCTGCGTCGAAAGCTCAAGCGGACCGCTCCCATTCCGCCGGTGCTCGCCGCGTGGCTGAAAAAATATCCGTTCGCCGGTTTGCCGGCCGGCTGGGGTTACAAAATCAAAGCGCTCAAGAAGGCGACCAAGGCCAAGAAATGGGTGCAGGACATCATCCGCCACACCTCGATCACCTTCCAGACTGAGCGCGACAAAAACGAGGCGCTCACCGCTTACAACTGCGGCACCTCCATTCAGATGATGAACCAGCATTATCGAAATACCATCGACGACGACAAAACCATCGCCGCCTTCTGGGAACTGACACCTGCGAAACTCCTCGCAAAAAAACCGGAGATCGAGCTGCCTGCCAAACCCCAGGTTCCATGGCCGAAGAAAGAGGTGCTTGAGAAACTTGTGTGGCAACAGCCGCTCGTCCATGTCGCGGCCGGGATCGGGGCCTCCGACGTCGCGCTGAAAAAGCATTGCGTTAAACTCGGAATCGACCTGCCTCCGCGAGGACACTGGCTCCGAGAACGGCGAGATCAGGCCGGGTGATTCCCGCATATTAGCTGCTGCAAGTGGCCAGCAACGCCCCCCATCGAAGGACACGCCCGCTTTCAATAAGGCCAAGGGTGCAAGGGTAGTGTAAATCTTTGTCTGAAAAAGGCTGCGAAGTCCGAGTTCGCCGGTTAGGCAGACGATGGAGCCATTTTGTCGGCGTCAACGCGTAGTCCTCCTACCCTTACTTTGGTCGCTGCATATACCAGATATGGTATTGTGAATTTTTTGTGGATAATCTGAACCAAATTGTAGTTTTACAGACGTGCTTTCGAGCCCCAAGACTAAGTCACCGATTCATCCCACGTGGCGATTCACTTCAAATTTTCCAGCCTATGAAACAGCCTGCCCACCTCAAAGATTTGCCGCGCCCGTATGCCACATCGCAGCGGTCGCACATGTGCGATTCCCCCGCCAGCTCGTTCCGCTCCCCCAAGGATAAGAATCACCCATACAACCAAGTCGATCGCCGTTTTACGCGCGATCCCGGAATCCCGGCATCGCTGAAAGGCTTGGTGCTGGTGCTCCTCGACTACCCACCGAACTATGAATTTCGTCACATGGTGAAGATCATTCAGGATGAGGACAGGTGTTGCGAAAAAACCGCCTACAAGTATCTGAATCAGCTGATCGACGCTGGCTACATCCACCCGGTGGAATACCGCGACGTAAATAAAAAGTGGGTGCACCGCTACAAAGTGTCGGAGCTGCCAGTAAGGCCAGGACCGGGTGAGGATCCGAATCCACGCACGCCGTTGCGCGTCACCGGACTGCAAACCTCCAAGTGTCAATTCGTGGGATTCCCTATGGGGGTGAAGCCGGGTAACAAGGGCAAACTCGACAGCGCGCTGAGCATCACCAAGATGATCGCCGGGATCAACGACAAGATCAAGGAGCGCACAGAGGCGCGCCGCATCGTCGGCTTCGCGGAGTGGAAGGAACTTAATTTGACCTCGAAAAACTCGATTTCTGCTGCCCAAAAACCCGGTGGTAAAATTTACTCCACTAATAAAGGAAGTAATGGGAGTAAGATAAATCTTACTCAGAAGACTATCCCTACCCTTCCGGGGGAAGGGTTTTTCTCATTTTTTAACGAAGAGCTGCCTTCGACCTCAGTTCTCCCGGTAGCCTCAGTTTCGGCGGATCTCGCGGGGGCCCCGGTCACGGGCGGGCCGGCTACGCCAGCGAAGAGGAAGACGGCTGCGCCGAAGACCCCGGCTGCGCCGCGGGTGATGCCTAAGCCGAAAATCGAGCGCATCGACTTCAGCAGCTTCGCCCTGTGGTCAGAAGATCGCCGCACGGCACCCACAGGCGCAGATCTCGACGCCTTCCTCACCAACTACGTCACAGCCTACCCGGCGGCCGTAGCGGCTATCGAGGCGGCTGGAAACACCGGCACGGTCAAATGGGCTGAGGCGATGCTCGCCAACCCGCTGATCGGCATGGTGCAGGAGTTACTCGGAATCCAGCGCTGGGACTACACCCTGCTTCGCAAATGGAGCCGCCGCCTCCGCCGAGGAACGGTCAGCACCGACGATGTCGTGCTTTTGTGGACCTCTCAACGCGGCGGGTCTAAATACGTGGATAAGGCCTTGG
>JBEDKU010000612.1:0-3362 GCA_041172045.1 Verrucomicrobiota bacterium
CTACCGGAGCCGGTGACGGCGGTGGCGTGGCTTCGACCTTAGGTTCGATCGGCGGCACGGGCGCAGCAAAATCATCAGTGGTGGGGGTGACCGGTGGCACCGCGGTCGGATTGGCGGGGGCGTCGGGATCGATCACCGTGGGAATCGCCCCTTCCGGAGGGAGTCCTGCGGGATCGAGGGCGGGGAGCGGCTGGCCGATACCTGAGCCCGGCAACGGCGGGTAAACCTGATACTCTCCGGGGGCTGTGGTGAGAGTCTGCGGAACTGCATTCGGATCCTCCAGCATGACCGAGGGGACGTAGCCGATTTCACCGCTATCCAGCTCCACTTTCACGTAGCTGTTGCTGATGGAAATCACCTTCATCGAGGTGCCCCGTTTGAGAAGTTTATCGGCATCCGCCTCGCCGGTAGGGCGGGTTTTGAAAAAGGCGGTGTTGTCCATGGAGGCTCGGACGAACTGGCCTGCGGAAAAGGTCGTGGCCGCGTTCCGATTGATCGCGCTGCCGCCGCTGCTGCCGGCAGGGAGAAGCGGATCATAGCCGCCGCTGGTGATGGGGCCCGTCATGGTGTCGCAGGCCACGAGACTCATGGCGCCGATGGCGGAGATAGCCGGGATGCACTTCATAGAGGCGGAAAAATGACACGCTTCCATGTCGTGGTCAACGTCATTTAAGCTTTCCAGTGCTGGCTACTGACTCTGCCTGACGACTTGGTTGCACTCGTCCAGCAGCAGATTTTTCGAAGCGACCGGTTCCTGCGAAAAGGCGAATGCCATGATGGCCACCCGCTCGCCCGCCTTGATCAGATGGGCGGCACCGCCGTTGATCATGATGTGGCCGGTGCCGGGTTTTCCCGCGAGCACGTAGGTTTCCAAGCGGTTGCCGGTAGTGATCGAGGCGACCAGCACCTTCTCGCCCGCCCACAGATCGGCGGCGGCCATCAGGTCGGTCGGGATTTCGATGCTGCCTTCGTAATCGACATCCGAGCCGGTGATCATGGCTCGATGAAGCTTGGATTTCAGGACTTCGCGTAACATGCGCGCAAGAAAATCCCAAGCCGTGCCTGGGTCAAGCGCCAAGCAAGCAGGATCTTCAAGCGATGCGGAGATAATGGCAGGATAGGCCATGGCCCCCGGGCGGTTTCACCTTGTCAGCACCCGCCGGAAGCGACAGCTTACTCCTGACTAACCACGGAAGTGGCATGGAATCCGGTGAGAACCCGGAGCTGTCGCGCAGCGGTATCCAGATACGATTCCCCAACACAGCCAATCGTTCGAAAGAATGGTGAAGGCGGGGAAAAGGCCAAGCTGGGAGCCCGAATACTTGCCCTCCCGTCGCTCGTCACCTGTGCGCCGGTTCATTCCGGCATACAGAGCCATGGTCCTCCGCGAAAGGGGATCGACGGGAGAAGGCAAAGCGTTTTCGCGCCGCGCCCTCTCTTCGTGCAAACCAAACGAACCGAAGAGAAACACCACCTATGAAACACCGTGCATCCAGTATGCTCACGGGAGCTGGCACCCTTGTGCCCGCTGCTCCACCCGCCCCGCGTCGCCATTCCAAACGAAGTAGGATCCCGGGGATCGCGGCCATCGCCGCCGTTCTGGCTTTTTGTCCAGCCGCCCACGCGGCGGTGACCTTCAGTTCCGGATACAGCGGCATCACCGCCTACACCCATTCCGATAGCGACGACATCTTCAGCTACGACTGGGGTTCCGACGGAAAAATCTACCTCGGCACCGTGACCTCCAGCTCCAAGTCCGGCGGAGTTTACAGCTACGACGGCAGCTCCATCTCCACCATCCAGGCTGCCAGTAATGTCTATGCCGGCACCAGCGTCGTCGCCATCGGCTCCTCCGTTTATTTCAACGACGCCGCCACCTCGCCGAATATCTTCCGCTACGACATCACCAGCTCCACCACCACCTCCCTCAGCACCACCAACTACTCCCTCGCCACCGACGGCATCAACCTCCTCACCACCGGCTCCGCCGACTACACCACCACCCACATCAACTACTACTCCGGCGGCGGCTTCGCCGGCATGATCGACCTCGGCGGAATCGACGGGTATTCCGGCCCCGCCGCCTTCGACATGGCTGGAAATCTGTTCTACGCCCCCGGCTACGGCGACCTCAGCATCTACCGCTGGTCCGCCATCGAGGTCGCGGCCGCCGTTTTGGGCGGCGGCTCGCCCGCCCTCTCCGCGATCGGTCACCAGTGGCTCGACTACAGCAGTTCCTTCGCCACCGCCGGCGGCGCCGGGTCCCTGTTGGTGGATGCGGATGGAAACGTCATCGTCACCGTCACGGATTTCCTGAACCCCTCGTCCCTCGTGAAATTCAGCGCCGACGGCGGCGGGAGTTTCCAGACCCTCCTCACCTCCACCGACCGGCTCGGCGAGCTGAGGCTCAAAGACGGAAACCTCTACCTCTCCGAGACCAACAAAATCATCACCATCGTCCCCGAGCCCTCCACCCTGCTCGTCGCGTTGTCCGGTCTCGGCCTGCTTCTGAGAAGACGCCGTTAAATCAAAAATCCCAGCGGAGGACGGACATCGCTCCGTTCCCCGCCGGTCGATTTGCCATGAAATCCACCTGCCACATCTTGAGCCTGCTCGCTGCGTCCCTCACCGCCGTGTGGGCCGGGCCGTTTCCCGTCGATTCCATCCCCGCCGCCGATCCGCGGTTCACCCAGTGGGCCACTGCGGTGGAAATCCTCCGTGGCCCTACCGACATCGCCTACACCGGCGAGGACCAGACCTACCCCACCTTCGGCAGCGAAACCAGCGCCACCGGCCCCGCCGACGCCGTTTCCGGCGATGAAGGCGACCCCTATCCCGTCGTCTCCCTCGGCGACGGCGGCTCCGCCACGCTCACCTTTGCCAGCCCCATCGCCGACATCCCCGGCCCCGACTTCGCCGTCTTCGAAAACGCCTTCAACAGCGTCTTCCTCGAGCTCGCCCACGTCGAAGTCAGCTCAGACGGCGTCAACTTCTTCCGCTTCCCCTCCGTCTCCCTCACCCAGACCACCACCCAAGTCCCCGGCTACGGCACCCTCAACGGCACCAATCTCTCCAACCTCGCCGGCAAGGCACCCGGCGGTTCCGGCACTCCCTTCGATCTCGCCCAGCTCCGCCACTTCTCGCCCGCCCTCGACATCCATCGCATCACCCACGTCCGCGTCATCGACGTCGTCGGCTCCCTTTCCCCAGCCCACCGCTCCCTCGATTCCCTCGGAAATCCCATCAACGACCCCTATCCCACCGACCACGAACTCGGCGGCTTCGACCTCGACGCCGTCGGCGCCTTCTCCCCCGTCCTCACCACCTACGCCGCCTGGACCGCCAGCCGGAACCTCGCCGGA
>JBEDKU010000613.1:0-12362 GCA_041172045.1 Verrucomicrobiota bacterium
CCGAAGAGCCCTTCGCCTCGCCCGTGCGGCCCCCCACTCCCCCCGAACACGCCAACACAACCCCACAAACTACTGATTATCATGGCTAAAGAATACTTCCTACCCCGTAACGATGCCGCCAAGGCCATCAAATTCACCACCTTCCGGGACAACGTCGGCCCCTACGTCGCCACCTTCGGCCTCGTCCCGGCGGATGTGGCCGCGCAAGCGCTGGACGCCAGCTATTTCACCTCCATGCGCAGCCTCGCCACCACCATGGTGGACGCCGGCCGCCAGTGGAACGCGTGGAAAGACATCGTGCTCACCGGTGAAACCGGCACTGAGCCCGTCCTGCCCGCCAAGCCGGTCGGCTTCCCGCCGTCCGTCGCCGCTGGCATCGTCACCCGTTTCCTCGGCCTCGAAGGTGCGGAAGTCGCTCCGCCGGACCTCAACACCGTCCAGCCTGCCATCTCCGCCCTCGCCACCGGCGGCGTCGTGAAAATCACCTGGGGCTGGGGCGGGAACTCCGCCTTCCTCGACATGTGCGAGATCCAGGTGGACCGCGGCGTTGGCAACGGCTTCGTCCCGCTCGCCTTCGACACCACGCCGAACTACGACGACAACCAACCCTACCCCGCCGCCCCGGCCAAGTGGACCTACCGCGCCACCTACCGGGTGGGCGACCACCGCGTGGGCCTCTGGAGCGCGGATGCCAGCGTCATGGTCGGCTGAAAAACCATCGGGAAGAGGCTCCGTCATCCGGCGGAGCCTCTTTTTTTTGCGCCTTACGCCGTTTTCCGACCTCGCAGCAAATACCAAACCGCCGCCCCGATCAACCCGCTGGCGGCGACCAGCCAGGCGATGGAATACGGCTTGTTGGTTTGAGTCAGCGTAGGTTCCGGGGCAGGAGTGGTTGAGGATTTTTTATGCCCTACCGCCCGCTCGTCATCCCGCTTGCGGTCCCGTTCGACGCGTTGGATGAGTTCTTTGGAAGCCGGGCCGTTTAGATCATACTCCGTGGGATCGCCCTCGAAGCGGAAGGTGCGGTTCCCGGATTTGATTTGCTCATACCAGATCTGCCAGGACGCGATGGATGGCTCAAAATCATCATCCACAAACTGTCCACCTAGCGGCCGGTATGGCTTTGAGACGATGGGCAGCGAATGAAGTGCCATCACCGCTTGGTATGAATTCGGAACGTTCGCGCGGGGACCTTGTTTTTCATCGTCGCCCGCGTCTTTCGGCACAACAATTTTTCCTCTGTCATCCCCCAGGAATTCTCCAAGGACCCTCACGGTTTCGGGACTCGGTAAATAGCTCATCACCCCGAATCCGAACTTGGCGGAAGACCAGTCGCTTCGGCGCTCTGCTATTTTTGTGACGTTTCCGTTCAAGGTCGCTCCATCGAGGTTCGCCCTAGCCTCGTTGATGCGGTCGCGATAGAACTCAGCGTGCCCGGGAATGGCAAGAATAGTGGTTTGAATCTCCTCAAACATTTTATCAACTTCTTTACCGTGATTGAAGCGCGACTTCCTGTAGGCCATATTCTTAAGACCAAGTGCAAGGAAGTCGATTTTTTCAAAACCACTCATCCCGCTGGATTTCTTGAGGTTTCCCTCCCACAACTCGATTTGCTTGGCTTCATCTCTCCTTTCTTCCGCCCGCCAATCTTCTTCAGAAGTGGCAACACCCATCAAACAGAACATAATAAATATCCAGTTTAGCATCATCATATCAGTTATCTCCTGCTGGTCTATTCTTCTGCCAATTGTTGGCCTCGTCCCACTCACCTTTAACGAGCATATATCCTCTGATGACGTTGTATCCAGCACCGCTTACCGTCAGTCGTTTGGAATGCTGGGTGCCGGGGAGTGGCGCAGGACCTTTGTTTTGTGCTTGCTCATCGTTTGGATGTCCGTACCCCACCAACACGTGCCCTACGCCGTTTTTCGACCTCTCAGGAAATACCAAACGACCGCCGCGCAAAGCCCGATGGCCGCGACCAGCCAGGCGATGGAAAATGGCTTGTTGATTTGAGTCATCGCCGTTTCGGAAACAGAAGTAGTTGAGGATTTTTTGTGGCCCACAGCCCGCTCGTCATCGCGTTTTTGGTCACGCTCGACGCGCTGAATGACTTTTTTGGAAGCTGGCCCATCGGGACCGTATTCAACGCTTGAACCGATGAATCGATAAGTACGCCTGCCATCCTTGACCTCGTTCCACCAGTCTTTCCAAGCGTCCACTTCCCCATCGCGGACACGACCCCGCCCTCGGTCATCATAAAGTTCGAAGGGCGGATGTTCGATGCCGAGTTTACGAATCGCCATTGCGGCATATTCGGAATGGATCGGGCGCGGGTCGAAATCATCGCCAGGTTTGCTTCGGTTATCACCCAGCAAAGTCTTGCCGTCCCGGCCGACGGGATCATTGAGATAGAATCCGAGAACCGCCACACACTCGGGACTTGGAAGGTGAGCTAGAGTGCGGAAGGCATTCACACAGAGGCTTTCGTAACTCCAGACGTCCACAAACTCGATGCCCTCGTCCTGCATTTTCGATATTTCTGCCTCGGACTTCTTGGAATTTACCAAAACCTCCGCGCGCATGGCCTCGATTTTGTCTTGATAGTATTTCGCGTGGCCGGGGATAGATAAAAGGGTGGATTCAATTGAGCTTACTACGTCGTCTCGCTCGGGGCACGGACGATATCCCAATGTCTTAAGCTGCCGTAGCATTTCGGCAAGTTGCGGAATGCCCTTGGTGGGATCTGTCTGAGCTTCATGAATAGTAGCTAGCCTTTTAGATTTCCATATTTGAGCCTTTTCCATGTTCTCTGGAATTTCTGGCAATGCCGCCTGCGATCCGAGAGGAACAAGGACAAAAAACGTGTTTAGTGCTATCAGAAAAAATGCTTTTGACTTCATATTATTCAGCATCCTTGGTGTTTGAATTCAGCCACGCCTCGATCAAATCCCATTCGCTCTTGATGAGTTGTTTGCCCAGACGATTCTCATTCGCTGCGGAGCCGGAACACATCAGGCGGGCCTGACATCCGCCGTAGCGGGCGTATGGATATGAATCCGCCACCTGCATTTAAACAAGATCCAATTCGGAGACTAGGCCGCCGCGCCAACCGCCGGACGGAGATATATCTGGATTTCTGAGTGCTTAAGCCGTTTTCCGACCTCGCAGGAAATACCAAACCGCGGCCCCACCAAGGCGATACGATCCGCTACTTGGGAATGCCCGGCACGGGTTGGGCATCCTTTAATTTAACGGCAGGTTCGCTCGATTCAGGGGAGGGATTTTTTAAAGGAGCAGTGGCCGCTTCCGCCTGATCACGCGCGGCAAGATCAAACTCCGCCCAGTCGGGACTGCCGTCCATATCAGTGTCAATCTTCGTATCAAATTTGACGCGCATGAATTTACGCTCGTCGGGGTCTGCGGGACCCGTCAGGGGTGCAAGTCGGATACGCGCCTGCGAATGGATGATTTTCTCATTCATCACAGCTAGATTCTTTTCCAACACCGCGATCATGGCGCTGTCGAGTGGTCCAAGCGGCAGCTCCTCCCCTTTGAGCGGCGGCACTTTAGCTGTCGGATGGTGGATGAAAAAGTCGTAGGCTCCGTAACGATCCGCATAGAGCGGGAAATTCGCCCAGCCCTCTACCAGCGTGCCGCCGATTCTCGCTCTGCGTGGCCCGCCTTCATCCAACGAACCCCAAGACACCATCGTTCCTCCCGCCTCGTCGGATACCGACTGGAGTACTATACTGACATTGCTGCACGGGTTTGGAGACTTGTTGGACGAAAGGCTGGCAGGTGGAGACGGGGCCGCCTTGATTTCCCGGATCGCGACCACGTATTCATGGCCCAAGCCGGAAACCTCATCACCTAGAGTCCAGTTGACGCCGTCCCGGCTAAACTCGACTTGATAGCGCACACCCGGGATGGTCCGGAAGACCTTGCACTCTTGAATGGATCCATCCTCCGCAGTCATGTATTCCTGATGGATCTCCGGAGTGAAATTCCGAGGAGTGAAATCCCGGGAATACGCATTGAAGCTGAATAGTGAGGACAACAGGACGGTGAACATGGCTTTCATAGGGAGAACAGAACGTGGGATAGGATGGATCACATCGCTTTGCGACGCTTGCGAGCATACCAAACGAACGGCGCGGTCAGAAGCAGGATGATGGTGGCGACCACCCAAGTGATGGTGGATGGCTTGTCGTTGATTTCTGATTTTACAAACGCCGCAGGTTGGCGTTCAAGGTTTCCACGGAGAGTTCGTTTTCCAGGCGGCTGATCACCACGGTGGCCACGCCGTTTCCGATGAAATTGGTGATCGCGCGGCACTCGCTCATGAAGCGGTCGATGCCGACCAGCAGTGCCAGCGCCTCGATCGGAATGCCCGGCACGGCTTGCAGGGTCGCGGCCAGCGTGACGAAGCCGGCACCGGTGATGCCGCTCGCGCCCTTGGAGGTGATCATCGCGATCAGGAGCAGGCTGATCTGGTGTTGGAGATCGAGCGGTGTGTTGGTGGCCTGCGCGAGGAAGACGGCGGCCATGGCCATGTAGATGTTGGTGCCGTCGAGGTTGAAGCTGTAGCCGGTGGGCACGACCAGTCCCACGGTCGCCCGCGAGCAGCCGAGAGCCTGCATTTTCAGGAGCAAGCCCGGCAGCGCCGATTCCGAGGAGCTGGTGCCCAGCACGAGCAACAGCTCGTCCTTGAGGTAGCCGATGAACCGGAAAATCGAAAAACCGGAAAACCACGCGATACCGCCGAGCACGAACACCACGAACAGCCCGGACGTCAGATAGAACCCCGCCATCAGCCAGGCCAGCTTGCCCAGCGCGGCCAGCCCGTAACTGCCCACCGTGAAGCCCATGGCCCCGAAGGCTCCGATCGGCGCCGCCTTCACCAGGATGTGCATGACGCCGAAGAAGACATTGGCGCCATAATCGATGGCATGCAGCACCGGTTTGCCCCGCTCGCCCATCGCCGCGACGGCGAAGGCGATCAGGATCGCGATGAAAAGCACCTGCAACAAATCCCCGGAAACGAACGCGCCGAAAAACGTGTCCGGGATGATTTTCAGGAAAAACTCCGTCGTGCTGAGGCCGTGCGCCTTTTCCGCAAACCCCTGGCCGGCTTCGAGGGCCTTGGCGGTGGCGTGGAAGGTTTCCCCGGGTGGCGTGAAGCCGACGCCGGGTTTCAGCAGATTCACCACCACCAGGCCGATGATCAGCGCGAGCGTGGAAACGATCTCGAAATACAGCAGCGTCTTCGCCCCCACGCGGCCGAGCTTCTTGAGATCCGACATCGAGGCGATGCCGTGCACGACGGTGCAAAAAATGATCGGCGCGATCATCAGCTTCACCAGTTTCACAAACCCATCGCCCAGCGGTTTCAGCGATTTCCCGACGTCGGGCCAGACGTATCCGATGATGATGCCCAGCGCGACCGCGACCAGCACCTGGATGTAAAGAACTCGATACCAAGGCTTGCGGGTGGTGATGGATTGCATGGGCAAGTCGCGATGGAACCAGCTTCCCGCTTCCCTCACAATTCCGTTTTAACCAATCCACGGCCGGACTGAAAATTATTTGGATTTTTCAGACAGATTCAAGGCCCCGGCGGTTTTTCATCTGTGATGACAGTTGGCAAATATTCAGTGATCCGGGCAAGCTTGGCGGGCTTTTCGGCGTATTCGGGTGCATGTCGGCCGCAAACCACTTCCATTTTCTCCACCGTGGTGGTTCATGCCGCTGAACCGCCGTCGGTTTTGTTATGAATTTCACCCGTTCCCTTCTCATTTCCAGTCTGGCCCTCGGTGGGTTGAGCGGCTGTGGCCCAGGTTCATCGTTCAGCCGCACGCCGGTTTCCCTGCCCGCCGATTGGAAAAACGCGGCGAATTTCCCGGTCGCCTCGCCTTCCCGGGACCTCTCGCGCTGGTGGAACCGCTTCGACGATCCCACGCTCAGCCGCATCATTTCGGACGCCCTGCAAAACAGTCCGGACATGGCGTCGGCGTCGGCCCGCGTCCGCGAGGCGCAGGCCCGGCGGAATGCCGAGGCCGCCTCGAATCTTCCGTTCATCCAAGGCACCACCTCCGCCGGCACCAGCACCTCCTCGAACGACGGGTTTGGCTCGGATTCGAATTCGAACTACGCTGCCGGGATCAACGCCTCGTGGGAGGCCGATCTTTTCGGAAAACGCAAAAGCAGCATCGAAGCCGCCACCGCGCAGATCGGTGCCAGCCAGGAGAATTTCAACTCGGTCCAGGCCGCGCTCGCCTCGGAAATCGGCATCACCTACACCCAGCTCCGGGTGAATGAGGCGGCGCTGCAGGTGCTCTACCGCACGATCAAGACCCGCGAGGAAACGACCCAGCTCGCCACCTGGCGCACCCAGGCGGGCGAGGCGGATTCGCTGGAATCCAGCCAGGCGATCAGCAGCCTGGAGCAGGCGCGCGCCGCCGTCCCCTCGCTTCTGCAGACCATCGCCCAAGCCCGCAACCAACTCGCACTGCTCGCCGGCCAGAATCCCGGCAGCCTCGACGGCAGGCTGGCTTCGGGAAAACAAGCGATTCCCGATCCCGCCCGCAGCCTTGCGGTCGGCATCCCCGCCGACACCATCCGCCAGCGTCCGGACGTCCGCCTCGCCGGCTATCAGTTGCTCGCCGCCGCCGCGAACGTCCGCGCCGCCGATGCCGAGCGCTACCCGTCGCTCAATCTCACCGGCACCCTGAGTATCAACACGATCACCTCGGGAAACCTGTTCAACCCGGAAACCGCCGCCTCCGGTCTGATCGCCGGCCTTTCCGGGCCGATTTTCGACGCCGGACGCATCCGCTCGAACATCGAGGCCCAGAGCGCCGTGGAGGAACAGGCCTTCCAAACCTACCGCTCCACCGTGCTCACCGCGCTCTCGGAAGTGGAAAACTCGCTCATCGCCTGCCGCCGCACCACCGAGCGGTTGGCCACTCTTGAAAAAGCCACCGCCGCCGCCCGCGAGGCCGCCGGGCTCGCCCAACAAAGCTACGAAGCCGGCGAAACCGACATCCTAACCGTGCTCGACGCGCAGCGCTCGCTGCTCGGCCTGGAGAGCAGCCTGTTCAGCGCCCGCGCCGACCGGACGAACTCCTACATCCAGCTCTACAAAGCGCTCGGCGGCGGCTGGTCAGCCGGTTTGTGAAATCCTTTTCCACCCTTCATCCCATTCCATGTCATCGCCCGATTCCTCAGAAGATCTTGCCTCCATCGTCGCCAGCGGCGCCTCGCGCCCGGTGCGGAAATGGCTCTACACCACGCTCGCCGTCGCCCTGATAGGCGCGGGGGTTTGGTACTATTTCGAACGCAGGGGGAATGGCGTGGAAAAGACGGAATATCAAACGATGGAGTCAAAGACCGACCGCATTTCCCTCATCGTCACCGCCGCGGGCAATCTCGCGCCGACCAACCAGATCATCGTCGGCAGCGAACTTTCCGGCACCGCCAAGGAAGTGCTGGTGGACACCAACGACCAAGTGAAAAAGGGCCAGACCCTCGCCAAGCTCGACACCTCCAAACTCGACCAGCAGACCGAGCGCAGCCGCGCCGCGCTGCTCGCGGCCAAGGCCAGGGTCAGCCAAGCCGAGGCCACCGTCGCGGAGAGCAAGGCCTCGCTGGCCCGGCAGGAGGAACTCCATGAACTCAGCAGCGGGAAAACCCCGTCGCGCGCCACCATGGAAACCTCGCGCGCCACCCTGGCCCGCGCCCACGCCGATCTCGCCAGCGCCCAAGCCGCGGTGACCGGAGCGGAGGCGGACGTTCGCGCCTTTGAAAGCGATCTGGCGAAAACCGTCATCCGCTCGCCGGTCGACGGCATCGTGCTCGCGCGTTCCATCGATGTCGGCCAGACCGTGGCCGCCTCGTTCACCGCTCCCACGCTTTTCACCATCGCGGAGGATTTGAAAAAAATGGAGCTGCTCGTGAATGTTTCCGAAGCGGACATCGGCCGCATCGAAACCGGCCAGACCGCGGATTTCAGCGTCGATGCCTGGCCGACCCGCAAATATTCCGCCAAAGTCAAAAAGGTGGCATTCGGCGCGGTCGGCACCGGCACCGCCGCCAAGGACAGCTCCGCCTCGTCCAACACCGTGGTCACCTACAGCACCGAGCTCGAGGTCACTAACGAAGACCTTTCCCTCCGCCCCGGCATGACCGCCACCGTGGACATCGCCATCGTCGACAAGCCGGAGATCCTCGTCGTGCCCAACGCGGCGCTCCGCTTCGATCCAGTCGCCGCCGCCGCAATCGGCAAGCCGGATGAAACCAAGAGAACCCTGGTCCAGAGCCTCTCACCCGGTGGCGGCCGGCGCTGGCGGGGAGCGCCGCCTCCGAAGGCGGGTTCTTCGGATTCCACCCCGAAGGTCTGGACCCTCAAGGACGGCGAGCCTTCGGAAATCAAGGTCACCACCGGGATTACCGACGGCCGTTTCACCGAAATCACCAGCGGCGAACTGGCTGCGGGAGTTCCCCTCATCATCAGCGTCAAGCCACCGACGACCGAATGAACGCCGAAAAGCTCATCCAGCTCCAAGGCATCACCAAGCGCTACGGCACGGGCGAAGCCGCGTTCCTTGCGCTCCGCGGAGTGGACCTCACGATTGATCGCGGTGAGTTCGTCGCCATCATGGGCCCCAGCGGATCGGGGAAATCCACGCTCATGAACTTGCTGGGCTGTCTCGACACCCCCACCGCGGGCTCCTACCGATTCAAGGGCATCAAGGTGGAAGACCTGAACAAAGACCAGCGCTCGCTGCTCCGCCGTCACGCGCTGGGATTCATTTTCCAAGGCTTCAACCTGCTCGCCCGCACCTCCGCCCTCGAGAACGTGGAACTGCCGCTGCTCTATCGCGGATACTCCCGGAAACAACGCCACGAGATGGCCCGCGAGGCATTGGCCCGCGTCAGCCTCTCGGACAAGGAACGCAACACGCCGGCCGAACTCTCCGGCGGCCAGCAACAGCGCGTCGCCATCGCCCGCGCCATCGTCACCAATCCGGACACCCTTTTCGCCGACGAACCCACCGGTAACCTCGATTCGAAAACGACCGTCGAGATCATGGAACTCCTCCGCAAGCTCAACACGGACCGCGGCATCTCCATCATCATGGTCACCCACGAGGACGAGGTCGCCGCCTGCGCCCGCCGCATCATTCATGTCCGCGACGGACTGATCTCGGGCGACATCATCACTCATTAGAAATCAGCCGCCGTGATCTTCAACGCCCTGCTCATCGCCATTCGGGAAATCCGCCGGAACCTGACGCGCTCGTTCCTCACCGTGATCGGCATCGTCATCGGCGTGGCCGCCGTCATCACCATGGTCACCCTTGGCAGGGGCGCCACCGAGACGGTCAAGGCGCAGATCTCCAAAATGGGCAACAACCTGCTCATCCTCCGCCCCGGCCAGGGCTGGGGTGGCAGCGGTGCGCCGATGTTCACCCTGGCGGACGTCGAGGCCGTCCGCGACCAGGTGCCGGGCATCGCCTCGGTGGCTCCCCTCATTTCCAACAACGCCCAGATGGTCTATCAGGAAAATAGCCACACTTTCGACATCCAGGGCACCACGCCCAACTATTTCGGCATCGCGAACTGGACGGTCAGCAACGGCCGTCTCTTCACGGAGCAGGAGCTGAATGAATCCGCCCCCGTCTGCGTCATCGGGGAATCCATCCGCAAGGAACTCTTCGGTGAGGGCGTGGATCCCATCGGCAGCAAGATCCGCGTGAAAAGCATGACGCTGGAAGTCATCGGCGTCACCGATGTGAAAGGTCAGGGCGGCTTCGGTGACGACCTGGACGACAACATGATCACCCCCTACACCACCATCATCCACCGCCTCTCCGGTCGCCAGAGCGGTAAGAATTTCAACCAAATCATGATCTCCGGCGAACCGGATTACCCCGGGGCGAACATCGTCAGCGACGTGGCCGCCCTGATGCGCGAGCGCCGGAAAATCACCGCCAACGAGGATGACAACTTCAACGTCTTCGATTCGCAGCAACTCGCCGAGGTCATCAGCTCCAGCACCAAGGTGATGACGTCGTTGTTAGGCGCGGTGGCCGGAGTGAGCCTGCTCGTCGGCGGCATCGGCATCATGAACATCATGCTCGTTTCCGTCACCGAGCGCACGCGTGAGATCGGCATCCGCCTCGCCATCGGCGCCCGCGCCCGCGAGGTGCTGCTCCAGTTCCTCGTCGAGGCCGTCACCCTCTCCTGCATCGGCGGTGTGACGGGAATCGCCCTCGCCTACGGGTTGTGCATCGTCCTCGCGGAAGTCGTCGGCGCGCCGTTTCTGTTCGATCCGAAAATCAACATCGTCGCCTTCGTTTTCTCCGCCGCCATCGGCATCCTCTTCGGCTTCATGCCCGCCCGCCGCGCCGCCGGACTCGATCCCATCGACGCGCTCAGGCATGAATAGGCAGGGCTCGAACCTGCATTGGGCCGGACTGCCGATCAACTCTCAAATCGACCTTAAATTGATAGTGCTGTGATATTTCCAGCACGACAAAGCCGCAGATCCAAGTCCCGGAAGAACTCTTTCGCGAAATCAAATCCTTCCCCAAGGCCCGCGAGTGGTCGCTCGCCGCAACTGGCGTGGGAGAGTTGGAAATTGAGATCGCGGGATTGCAGGTAGAGGACGTGCGGGTAGCAGAAGAGGCGAGAGAACTGGCGGGCGAAGTGCCGATTTAGAATGCAGTTGGTGGATATCAACCGGTTAGCCCGGCGGATCTCCATCTGCGAGATGACGGTTGAAGTCCATCGCGCCGTGGAGGATCCGGATGATTTGAAGCGTCTGTCCTTCAAACGAGAAGAAGATGACGTGCTTCTCGTGGCAGGTGGAGCGGCAGCCTCTTGCGAGGTCTTCCCGCGGTCGGCAGGATTCCGGCGAGTTTCCCCCAAAGACCTTTCAAATAGCGGTCATCCTGCTCCGCGCCCCAAGTCTGAAGGGTGTCATCGGAAATTTCCTGCAGGCCGCGAATCGCCGAGGGCGAGAGGATGAGGTTCATCGCCTGTCTCTGGCCAGATTCAGAAATTCGCTTTCGCGGGTGACAATCGTTCCCTCTCCACGCTGGAGTTCTTCGCAGCCCATATTGACTTCGGCAAGGAGACGGATGCGGGACTCGATCTCCCTCCATGTGGCGTCTTCGGCAAGGCCCTTGATGGTTGCCATGGCGAGATCCTTGGTGGACACGCTGAAAGGCTAGGACAAATGCCCTCTGAGCTCAAGGGCGCAACAATCCGGCGACCCCATAGGAGGTCATCCAATTCCACCACATCGGAGCTTGGGAAGAAACGGGAACTCAACGCGGAGGAGACGGCGCGGCTCAAGCAGCTTTGGAATAAGCGCAAGACCTAAAACCGGCTCACCCAAGCCATGAACGAAGCCCGCGACCGGGACGATATTGAGCTGTTAAAAATTATCTCAAAAAATCCGCAGTCCTTGTGCATGAGGCTTTTTGGGTTCAGTGAACCGGAGATCCGGAATCGCTTTTCCGGTGAGCGAAGAACGGCGCTTTTTCCAAATACCGCCAGCATAACCAGGCGATCCCCCAGGAGGTGAGACCGAAGACGAGCAAGCGAAGCGCCAGCCAGGGTCCGCTGAAAAATGGAAACCACAACCACGGCAGCACCCATCCCAGAAACAGCGGCACCGGCGTGTGGAAGAGATACAGCCCGTAGCTCAACCGCCCGACATGCTGCACCGCCGGATGATCCAAGGTCCCGCCAATGACGCCGTCGAATCCTTTCAAGGTCGCGGAAATCAGCCCGGCGAAAACGACCGACACCAAGGTCTGCTGGATATAACAAAACCCCGGAATCGTCCGGTCCATTTCGTTGTAACCATAAAGCACCGCATATCCGGCGAACGCGATTTTCGCCATCAGCCCCAGCCGCCTGTCGCCCGCCTTCATCCCGTGGTCGAGCGCCAGCGCCAGCAAGGCTCCGACGCCGAAGTAGTCGAGCGCCGTCGTCGTGACCGCCTCGGCGTGATGGATTTCCGGATGCCAGAGGTCCAGAACCATCCGTGACAGCGGAGCAAGGATCACGCACAGCACCAGCGCTCCGGCCAACAGCCGCCGCGGTGTCAGGAAGATCACCAGCGGCCACACCAGATAGAACTGCATTTGCAGGGCCAGCGTCCAGTAATGCGCCGTGCCGGACGGCCAATGCTCCATGCCCGCCATGTGAAAATTCGACCAATGCCCGAAGTAGGCCGGCCAGTGTTCCCGGATGTCCGGCGCGCCGACGAGGATCGCGAAAAACATCGCCGCATAACACGGAACGAGGATCCGCAGCATCCGGCGTTTTTGAAAATGCAGGTAGGT
>JBEDKU010000614.1:0-2609 GCA_041172045.1 Verrucomicrobiota bacterium
AGGGAGAAATCATCGGTGAATCCAAAAGCATCCAGAAAGCCACCCTCCGGCTCACTCGCGGTCCGGATGGCTCCATACCGAATCAATGGTTGATCCGAGAGCTGCTTCACATCGACTGGGCAACCCCATAGACTCCAACCCGTGAGCGAAAACAACATTTCCTGGTTCCACTGCGCACGTTGCGGCTCCCTCTTCCGATCGCCCGCCGGAGAGTCCGATGATCGCCTTTGCCCGGAATGTGGGCTGAACCCGTCGCTCGGCGTCGAGTCCCAGTCATCCGGTCCGATTGCCACACCGGCCGCGGCTGTTGAGAACGCGGGACGCTCGGGAGAACCGGAGAGAAGCTCGCGCAAAAAACGCAAACGCAGTTATTTCATGGTGAAGCTGATCGTCGGGTGGTCGGCGGTGATCCTGATGATCATTTTCGGCGCGCGCTACCGCTGGGGTGAGCAGACGTCGAAAAAGCCTTTCGTTAGCAAGATTCAGACAAAAACCACCCTATCCGCGGAAGACGCCGCCTTCCTGAACGAAATCGGTCCGCGCGCCAACCGGACGTTTTCCGGATTTCTCGCTGCCAGAATTCCCGAGGAGCGCAACCAATTCGTCCTCAGCCCCGTCACCACGGCCTCGCGCATGGCCCGGTTCTACGCGCTGAACCCGCTGGCCGACATCCCACCGGAAACCCTGTCGCTATCCAAGAACGCCATCCTTCGACTGCCCTCCGGCAGCGCCATCGAGACGCTTTGGAACACCACCGATGGACTCCAGATCGATGCGGTCTTCGTCGAGCAGGAAGGCGAATGGCGGCTCGACTGGGACCATTTCGCCCGCTTCAGCACCTATCCGTGGGCCTTGTTTCTGGCGGGCAGCGGCGAGGAAGAGGGGGAATTCCGCCTGCTAGCCCGCCAGCGCCTCGCCGACGAGAGGAAGAACGAGGACTCCCTCAGCATCGTGCTCTACGCGCCGCGATTCGGAAGCCCGCGCGAACCGGGATTCCAGTCACCCGAGTTCCTCGTCAGGCGCGACACCCGCAACGGCCGTTTGCTAGACGCCGCCTTCAAGCTGGGAAAAGACGGCAAACGCCCCTTCGAGGCGAATATCCCGAATCCCGATCCCGATGAATTCATCCGGGTCCGTGTGAAGGTCAAACGCATCGAGGATCCAGCCGGACGCCGGTTCGAGCTTGAGGAGGTCCTCGCCTGCCACTGGTATTCCGTCGATGCCCCTGGTGTGGAAATCCCGGAGGCCCCGCAAACTCCGCCAAGCACCGCTCCCGCCGATGTTCCGAAAACTCCGGAAGAAGTGGGTCTGCCGGAAAAGCCAGTGGTTGAATAACAGGCAAACTGAAAATTGAAATCCGCCGCTTCCGCGCCGAGGCAGGGGATCAAATGAGGTAAGAAAGCCCTACTTCTCCCACAACCGCGCCCGCAAGGCTTCGGCTGCGGCACGTGCTTCCGCCTCCTTCTTGCTTTTCCCTTTCCCCGTCGCAAGCACCTTGTCCCGCCAGGAAACCTCGGATTGGAAAACCCGCCGATGGTCCGGCCCGCTCTCGCCGATGACCCGATAGATCGGTGCCTGGGGGTGGATGGCTTGGAGAAATTCCTGCAACTCGCCCTTCGGATTCCGCTCCTCCGGGCTGGTGATCATGTTGCCGATTTCCGACTCGAACAGCCGCAGCACCAGTTCACGCGCCGGGTCCGGTCCGGAGTCCAGATAGACCGCGCCGATTAGCGACTCGAAGGCATCCGCCAGGGTGGAAAGGCGGCGGCGACCACCCGTGGCTTCCTCGCCTTTTCCTAGCAAAACATAATCTCCCAGATGGATCGCCATCGCGAAGCGGGCCAGCGCCCTGCGCGAAACGACCCGCGAACGGAGCTTGGTGAGCCGCCCCTCGGTGAAGTCCGGGAACATTTTGAAAAGCTCCTCCGTGACGATCAGTTGGAGCACGGCATCGCCGAGAAATTCCATCCGCTGGTTGTCGAAATGCGGCTTCTGCGATTCATACGCGAGGCTGGGATGGGTCAGCGCTTCCGCCAATAATAGCGAATTGCGAAACTTGTAGTGAATCCTGCTCTCAAGCGGCTGCATCAGTCGTTCTACTAGGGGTCCTCCCCTCCCTTCCAAACCTCCGCTGAGATTCCGATGGGAAAGATGGGGTGATCGACGGGACTCGAACCCGCGACAACCGGAATCACAATCCGGGGCTCTACCAACTGAGCTACGACCACCATTTCAGGCGGGGCGCGAGGAGTAAGCAGTGAATCCCGATTTGGGAAGGGAAAAATCAATCAAGTGCATGATCCCGAGCGATTTCCCGGATGTATCGCTTCACGAGTCCCTCAAAAAAGGGACAAGCTCCCATCATCGCATCCCGATCCACCGCACGAGCGGCGCTCAATCGGGGCTTGGCAGGTCCGTTTCCCAAGGCATTCTCCTTCCGCCTCGTGAGGCAGCCCACGATCCCATGCACCACGTCACCTTGCGATTCATCCCGTTGCTGCTCGCCGTCCTGCTCTGCCAGTGCGGAGCGCCACAGCCGCCCAAGTGCGCCAGCATTCCAATGGCCTCCCGGGTGCCCGCCGCATCGCTTCTCGCCAGCGCCCGTGAGC
>JBEDKU010000615.1:0-3724 GCA_041172045.1 Verrucomicrobiota bacterium
CCCGATAGAAATAAAGATTGTCGGGGTTGGTGACGCCCGCACCCGTTCTTGAGGCTGAGGCCAGGCTGCTGAACAGCAGGTTGTTGGCGGCAACGATCGCCCCGGGTCCGGGAAGCGTGCCGTCACCGGTGCCGGAGTTGGTTTGAACGACCGCCCCGGCGGCGAGCGCTGGGAAGGCAAGAAGTGCGGTGAGGCAGGTGGACGACAGGGATGGAACGAGTTTCATGGTCTTGGGGGTGTTCGCTGGACACCTCTGGATGCAAAGGCACATCAAGGACGATAGGGAGATAAGATTCCAAGCCAGCGTTCCTCCTGCCAGTATTTTGTGGGAGATTCACAAGCTGTCAGATGCAGAATTTGCGCTTTTCCGGGGCGTGTTGGCGTCGACGGTTGCCTGAGTCCGGCTGAAGGTGTGCCACTGAAACGTCGTTTTTGCCTGTTTCCCGGTCCGTTTCGGAGGCGGTTCAAGAGGTCTCCCGCCAAGGGCGGCCTTCCCGCGTGCCATCGAGCCGGGGGTCAGGGTTGGCACGAGCAACTTCCGCTGCGCGTCCGCCGCACCCTCGCGCTCTGCGCCGTGCTCGCTCCCGGTGGGCTGTGCGCCCAGTCCGCCATGCTGGCTCCGCTTCTGGTCACCGGCGACCCACCGCGCGACGAATCGGAAATCCTGCCCGGCAATTCCCTTCGCTTCGATGCCGCCGCGCTGGCGGCCCTGCCCGTCCAGCGCGGCACTTATCAGGACCTCTTCGCCACGGTCGCCGGAGCTTACAGTGGAAATCCTACGGTGGGCACCTTCAGTGTCCGGGGTCTGAACCAGGACAGTCTGTTCTACGCGGTCGGGACGGCGTCCAATCCACTGATCACGGTGATGGAGGACGGCGCGCCGCTGTCGGTCGCGACGTTGCGCTACCTGCCGCCGGTGCTGTGGGACCTCGAGAGCGTCGAGTTGCTGCGCGGGCCGCGGTTTCTCGGCCCCGGGCCCAACGGACTTGGCGGCGCGCTGCTGCTCCGCACCGCCGCGCCGGCGTTTTCCCGCGACGGCAAGGCGCTGCTGGAGGCTGCCGCGGACCACACCTTCCGGGGCGGCATCGCCCAGGACTTCGTCCTGCGGCCCGAGGAGCTGGCGCTGCGGGTTTCTGCCTATCACCGGGAGAGCGAGGGCGACGTCACGAATCTTTTCAATGCCGACGATTCGTTCGGAGCGACTCGCCGCGACTACTATCAGGCACGCTTGCTGTGGAATCCGCGCAAAAGCCGCGACGCATGGTATGATCTGGCCGTGGTTCTCGACCAGTCGCGCGGCAATCCCTTCGCCACCGCCCGGGCCGTCTCCGGCTATGATTTGTTCGACCGCAAGACCTCGCTCAATTTCCATCCGTCCTATCCGGCCCGGCGTGCCGCCGCCATCCTCAACGCGAACCTGGCACTGTCCGGCGATCTGGAATTGAAGTCCACCACCGCGCTGCAGCGACTCGATGTGAATCCCCGCATCGATCTCGATGAGACGGCGGTCTTGAAATGGTTTGCGGACGGAGCCATCGACGAGCTGCGCTTCACCCAGGACCTGAGTCTCGCCGGCGCCGAGGGGGCGTTCCAATGGCTGGCAGGGGGCTACTTCGACGCCAGCGGTTATGACCTCGGTTATACCGGCATCGGCATCGCGCCCATGCCCGCAGGCTCGCCCTTTCGCAGCCTCGGGCAGGAAGACGTGCGGGTGCTTGCGCTCTACGGCCGGGGCGACCGGGAGTTCGTGGAAAACCTCCATCTCACCGGCGGGCTGCGCCTCAATCACGAACAGCGCGAGCTGCACGCCGCGGCGGCCGTGGGCCAACGGCCCGAGAGCACATCCGTCGCCGACAGCGCGGACACCGTGCTGCTGCCCCAGCTCGGGCTGGCATGGCGGCCGGCGGAGGAACAGTCTTTGGGACTGCTGCTGTCCCGCGGCTACCGCGGCGGCGGCGTCAGTTATGCGCCCAGCCTCGGCACCACCCAGCCCTATGATCCGGAACAGACGTGGGACCTCGAGCTGGATGGCCGGGTGATGCTTCACCCCTCGCTCGCGCTGTCCGCCGCCGTGTTTTATTCGTGGATGGACGACCAGCAAGTCACCTTCAGCGCTCCCGGCGGCTTGGCGGAGATCGATTCCTACGTCGCCAATGCCGGCCGCTCCCGCCGCTACGGCAGTGAACTGGAAGCCCGCTGGCAAGTTTGGGAGCCGCTGGCCTTCACCGGCACCCTGGGCTGGAGTCACACCGGGTTTGACGAGCTCGTGATCGCTGGCGTGGACCGCTCCGGCCAGCCCTTCCCCAACGCGCCGGAATGGACCGCCTCGCTCGGCGCCTCCTACCGCCACGCCTCGGGGTTTTTCTCCAGTCTGCTCTTTTCGTGGGCGGACGCCACCTACACCGATCCGGCCAGCCCGCAGGTCACCGCGCTGGAGCTCCGTCGCCTGTTGTCCGCCCGCCTCGGCTACGCGTGGGAACACGCCAGCGTCTACTTGTTCGGCAACAACCTGCTCGATGACGAGTACGCCCTGATGCGTGCTGACAACTCGTTGCAGGGCCTGCGGGTCTCGGGCCAGATCGCCCCGGCGCGCGGCTTCGGCATCGGCTGCGAATTCGAGTGGTAAGCGCGGTTACCGGCCTCTTGCTCCTTAACGAAGAGGGGACACTCGGATCCCCATTGCCTGGCGTAAAACCTCGATGTTAGCCACGTTCGTCACATGATTGACCACGTTCGTCCCATTGTTCTCGATTTGGCGGAATTTTCGCTCACCCACAGCGACGTCGGTTCGTGAGTGGAGAATTCCCATTCCCATTCTCCGGGTCGCACTGAACTCGCAATCATCAATCCACCAACATGAGAACCAGAGAAAATCGTTGAAGCGGAGCAATATGGATCGCGCTGGCCCTCGCCGTCAGCGCTGCTGGCGGCACCGCCCAGGCCGCAGTGATTTACAACAGCAACCCGGGATTCACCCGCACGAGCCAAAATTTCGACGTAATTCCGATCACTGGCAAATCAGGACCTGGTGGGTTTTTTATCAGTTTATACGAAGGCAACTTTGACCCAGAATACTCATACTACTCGTCGACATCATTCTTTAACTTAATGGGATTTGATGGGGGGGGCTCACCCTAGCAAGTGTTGGCGATGTGATCGGCAGTTCAACACCGGGTTGGACTAGTTATAGTGGGCTGAGCAATGGCACGTCCCATTTCGGAATTTCCTTCAACAACGGCGGAACCACCGACTACGGCTGGTTGCAAGTCACTGCCTCGGGTTTCGGCGATTACGACAATACCCAGAGCTTCACCGTCAACGCCTACGCCTACGACAACACCGGTGCTTCGATCAAGGTCGGTGCGACCGGTGACGTCTCCGCGGTGCCCGAGCCGTCCGGCCAGTTGGCGCTGGTCGCGCTGGGTTGCGCCGGGGTGCTGACCCGCCGCCTCAAGCGCAAGGCGTAAGCGGTCCGCCGCCTTCATCGTTCCCGCCATAAGGAGTGGCGACCTAACTGTCGCCTCTTCTTCATCGTCCCGGGAGCGGAAGAGGGGACAGCAGGCTCGCCGCTCCTTCGCAGGGTTCCTGAATGAGACGAAGGCCCGCCGGATCGCCGCTTGTCTCGCGGCGGCAGCCGGGCGTGGTGGGAACTGTTTGCGCGCCTTGGCATGAGCTGCAGGATTTGCACCCCGCCCTGCACGGTTCGTGCGGAAAACAGTTGTTC
>JBEDKU010000616.1:0-3607 GCA_041172045.1 Verrucomicrobiota bacterium
CAGCATCTCGCGCCGAACCACAAGAGCATCCTTACCGAACTGATCCGGCGCTTTACGCGGATGCAGGTCTTTGAAGTCGAGGATGGCATGGTGGTTAGGCCAAATTGCGCGTACATCATTCCGCCGAATCACGACATGGCGTTTCTGAACGGCACTCTGCAGCTGTTGCAGCCGACCGAGCCCCGCGGGCAGCGGCTGCCGATTGATTTCTTTTTCAGATCGCTCGCGCAGGACCAGCACGAACGGGCGATCGGCATCGTACTTTGTGGGACGGGTAGCGACGGAACCCTGGGCGTGCGGGCCATCAAGGGGGAGGGCGGAATGGTGATGGTTCAAAAACCGGAGACCACCGAGTTCGACGGAATGCCGCGCAGTGCGATTGCCACCGGTCTGGTGGATTTCGAGTTATTACCCGAAGAAATGCCCAACCAGCTCATCGCATACGCTTCGCACGCTTTCAACCATATGCCGGAGGCGGCACCGGCTTATGAGCCGAAGACCGAAAATGCGATGCGCAAGATTTTCATCCTGTTGCGCGCCCAGACAGGTCACGAGTTTTCACAATACAAGCCGGGGACGATCTATCGGCGCATCGAGCGGCGCAAAGCGGTGCATGAAATCGAGGACATCGAGGATTATGTGAAGCTGCTGCAGGAGACTCCGGCTGAAGTGGAGGCGCTTTTCCGCGATTTGTTGATTGGAGTGACCAGTTTTTTCCGTGATCCCGAGGCTTTCCAGGTGCTTGCAGACCAGGTAATCCCCAAATTGTTTGCGAAAAAATCTTCCGGCGGGGTCATCCGGGTCTGGTCGGCTGGATGCTCTACGGGCGAGGAGGCTTACTCAATCGCCATCCTTTTGCAGGAGAGCATGGAGACGCGCAATCAAAACTACACGGTGCAGGTTTTCGCCACGGACATCGACCAGCGGGCGATCGCCACCGCGCGCATCGGACTGTATCCGGCGAGTATCGCCGCCGACATTTCGGCGGAGCGGCTGGCGCGGTTCTTCACGGCGGAACCGGATGGCAGCGCTTACCGGATTCACAAGGGGATCCGCGATATGCTGGTATTTTCCGAGCAGGATGTGATCAAGGATCCGCCGTTTTCAAAGCTCGACCTGATCGCCTGTCGGAACCTGCTGATCTATCTGGGGCTGGAGTTGCAAAAGAAACTGATTCCGCTTTTCCACTACGCTCTTAATCCGAACGGCATCCTGTTTCTGGGCACTTCCGAGGGGGTGGGGGAATTCGGAGATTTGTTTGAGCTGGTGGACCGGAAAGCGAAAATCTATCAACGAAAAGAGGATTCCCTCGGGGGGCGGCGCCTGGCCATGAGTCGGTTTCTTTCGCCGATGACGGCGGTCGAGGCGGCGCTGCCCCGGCGCATTCACAAAACCGGCTTTCCGGTGAAGCTGCCGTTGCGCGACCTGACCGAGCAGACGTTGCTGCGCGAGTTCGCGCCGGCCGGAGTGCTGGTGAACAGCCATGGTGACATTCTCTATCAACATGGCCGGACCGGGATGTTTCTGGAGCTTGCGCCGGGAGAGACGGGGGTGAACAACATCCTGGCGATGGCTCGCGAAGGACTGCGTCCCGGGTTGTCCGCAGCTATGCGCCGGGCTGTGGCATCCCGGGAAACGGTCAAATCCGTGGGCTTGAAAGTCTGGACCAACGGCCACTTCAGCTTGGTGAACGTGAGCATCCATCCGGTGACGGCCGGCATGCCCACGGCAGCGGATTCCTTGCTTTTCGTGGTGGCGTTGGAAGAGGCGGCGCCGCTCGATGTGCAACAACCGCCGGCGGAGGCTCTGCCGGGGGAGGCGGTCGTGGACGGCCCCGCGGCGACGGATGTCGAGGCGTGCATCACCGCTCTCAAGCAGGAGCTGCGGGCCAAGGAGGAATACCTTCAAAGCACCCATGAGGAACTGGAATCCTCCACCGAAGAACTCAAGTCCTCCAACGAGGAAATGCAGTCGGTAAACGAGGAACTACAATCGACCAACGAGGAGTTGGAAACCTCCAAGGAAGAACTGCAATCGGTCAACGAAGAGCTCGCCACGGTGAACACCGAGCTGCGAACCAAGGTCGCGGATCTGTCGCGGGCGAACAACGACATGAACAACCTGCTGGCCGGCACCGGCATCGGCACGGTGTTCGTGGATCACCAGTTGCGGATCCTGCGTTTCACTCCGGCGGCCAGCTCGATCACCAACATGATCCTGAGTGACGTCGGACGGCCGGTCGCTCACATTGTGTCCAATCTTGTCGGCTACGACAGTCTGGTGGAGGATGTGAAATCCGTCCTGAACACGCTGGTTCCCAAGGAGGTGGATGTGCAGACCGTCGACAGGAAATGGTACACTCTGCGCATCCTGCCCTACCGCACGCTCGACAATGTGATCGAAGGCGCGGTGATGACCTTCGTCGATGTTACGGAGATGCTGCGGACCCGCAATGAACTGCGCAAGGCGAACGACGAACTCCGCCTGGCCGCGGTGGTGCGCGATGCGGATGAAGCCATCATCGTGCAGAATCTGGAGGGTCGTATCCTCGCCTGGAATCCGGCTGCGGTCAGGATGTATGGTTGGACGGAAGTTGAAGCACTGGCCATGAACCTGCGCGACCGGGTGCCGGCGGATCTCCGCGAGGACGCGCTGGCCACCGTCATCGAACTCGGGAAAAACGAAAATTTCATATCGTGTGACACGCAACGACTCCACAAGGAGGGCCGGATCGTCAATATCACCATGGTTTGCTCCGCTCTCCTTGACCAAGCCGGCCAGATGTACGCGATTGCAACGGCGGAAAGAAAAAGAGTAGTCTAGCAAAGCCAACACTATTTATGGACCACGTGCCCCCCCACGATAGCCCCGACGCTTCTTCAGGCGCCGCTGCAAAACTGCGCCAACAAGCGGAGGCCGCCTTGCTACGGGAGTCCGCCATGGAGCCGGAACCCACGGTGGCCATGACCCCCGAGGAAATGCAGCGGACGCTCCATGAGCTCCACGTCCACCAGATCGAGCTGGAGATGCAGAATGAGGAGCTGCGTCGATCCCAGGCGGAAGTCGAGGCCGGGCGCACCCGTTATTTCGACCTCTATGACCTGGCACCTGTGGGCTACATCACGCTCAACGAGCAAGGAATCATCCTCGAGTCCAACTACGCGGCCGCCAACTTGCTAGGCGTTTCGCGGCGGGGACTGGTGAAGCAGTCCATCACCCGGTTCATTCTCCCTGGAGATCAGGATATTTATTACCTGCAATGCAAGCGGCTGCTGGAGAACGGACTGCCGCAGGTGACGGAACTCCGGATGATGGGCCGGGACCGCAGGGAATTCTGGGCGCGCTTGGAAGCCGCCGTTGTGAGATCCGATTTAGGTGTGGTCGAGTTCCGCCTCATCCTCACCAACATTTCCGAGCGCAAACACGCGGAAGAAGCCCTCAACGACTCGGTGGAGTTTTCCTCCAGCCTGATCCACTACATGCAGGACGGGTTTTCCGTGCTGGATACGTGCGGAGTCGCCATTGATGTAAATCCCGCCTTGTGCGCGATGACCGGATTTCCCCGGGAGCAGCTCGTCGGAGTCGGACCTCCGCATCCCTACTGGCC
>JBEDKU010000617.1:0-2817 GCA_041172045.1 Verrucomicrobiota bacterium
GACGCGGGTGCTGCCGTCCTGGGCGTTGCCGCGCTTTTCCCGGCGACCGTAGGCGATGTTGTTGAGGAAAACGACCTCGCCGGACTCGATGGCGGTGAACTCGCCGGCGTTGATGTCGGCGGACTTCTGGTTCATGTAACAGGTGTTGTTGATCACATCGACCTTCTCGGAACGGAACGCATGGATGCCGCGGCCGCCGTTGTCGTAAAGAAGGTTGTTCTCGACCAGGGTGCGGCCGCGATACGGTTCCAGCTTGCCGCCGCGATCCTGATGGTGGGGCTTGAGCGGGTTGGCGCGGCTGCGCTGGAAGACATCGATGATGATGCCGTTGCCGTCGGTGAGGATGCGACCGTTGCCGCCGGAGGTCGCGAGCACGGCGACGCGCAGCTCGTTGTCGTGACAAACGTTGCCGCGCACCACGTTGTGGTAACCGGGCGCTTCGTCGAAATTGAAGGCGCGGCAAAGGGAAATCGCGCTGCCGCCGTAGGGTGAGGTCTTGGCGGTGTCGTAGATGAGGTTGCCTTCCACGTGGAGGTAATCGCAGTCGAGCGAACAAATGCCGCCGGTGCCGAAGCCGTGGATCACGTTGTTGATGAAGCGGAGGTGGTGGCTGGCGTAGGCGGGAGCGATGCCGACCGAGTCGATCTTGCCCTTCGCCGCTGGATCCGGAACCCATTCCAGCTCAAATCCCTCGATTTCGAGGTAGGCCACGCCGCGGTTAAGAGCAAACCCGGACCAACCCGAGCTGATGAGTTTCGGGCGCGGGCCGGGCGCCGCCTTGATCTTGATCCAGGCGTCCGGGCGACCGGAGACCGTGACGTTGATTCCGCGCGGTTCCCGGTAATTGCCAGCGGCGACAAGGATGGTCTCACCCGGCTTGACGACGGCCAAGGCCCGCGGAATCGAAGCGAACGGAGCCTCGGCAGTCCCCTTCCCCGCCGCGCGGCCTTGCGGCGAAACATGCAGGGTCCCGCCAGTTGCCGGCGCGCGTTCGGCGGCGAGCTGGGACCTCATCGCGGCAATCCGGGCGATTTCCCGCGTCACTACCTCGGGCGGAAACACATCGGCGAAACGCCGGGTCTTCGGCAGCGACGCCGGGGCGATTTCCGGCCCAAAGCGCAGCAACTGCAGGTCCGCGAGTTCCGCCACTTGCGCCGGATAGCCGAACGCAATGAGCAAGGCCGCGGCGTTGGGTTGGAAGTCCTCGCTGCACGTGAAGGGAATATCGAAGCGCTGCCAGCCGGAGCCGAGCCCGAGCTCGCCGGAGTAGGAGCGATTGGAAAAGCTGACGCGGATCTTGGTGACACCGGTGGCGGCATCCGGCTGGAGCGAGCGGGCGGCGAAGCGGAGGAGCAGCGTGTCGTCTTTGCGCAGCGCAACGAGGTTGGGCAGCCGTGCCTGCAGGCTGTAGCGGTGCTCGGGCTGTTGGCGGGTGAGCAGTCTCACCCCCGCCTCGCTGGCCTCGGCCGTTCCGAAGGGTGGCGGGGTTTTCCAGCCCGCAAGCATGGCGGAACGCCAATCCGGCGCAGTCACAAGGGTGCCGGCCACGGCCAGCGGCGAGGCCGGCGGAACCTCCGCGGCGGCGAGCGGGCGGGCACCCACCAGGAGCAGTGGCAATAACAGGAATTTGGGGAAACAGTTCACTTCGAAAATGGGATGATGGGTCCGGCCGCGTGCGGCGACGCGTCCGGGGCGGCAATTACGACTTCCACTGTTGCAAAGTTGCAGGGCGGGCATCCCCCGGATGAGCGATGACTGGAGACTTGTCGGTTGGCAGATGGCTTCGCATGCTGGCCTCCTTGCGTTCCTTGCTGCCATTCCTGCTCGGTCTTTTGATGGGGGCGATTTCACCTCCAAGCGCCTCCGCACAGGAGCATTCCGCGGTCATCACCCGGATCGCGGACGTCAGAGACCTGCCGCGACCGCTGGCCGCGCAGGAGCTTCCCGTCCGGCTGCGGGCGAAGGTGACCTACGACAACCCCACCATCTTTGGATCGCTGATCATCCAGGATGCGACTGCGGGGATTTTTGTCGCGTTGAGGCATTTCACGGACAACGACCTGGTCGCCGACATTCCCGAGGAGCTGGCCGCCATGCAGGTGGGGACCGAGATCGAAATCGAAGGAGTGACCGGAGCCGGTGACTACGCGCCGATCATCCGCGCGCTTCGGGTGCGCGCGGTCGGCGTGGCACCGCTGCCGGAACCCGTCAGACTGACCGTTCCGGAGATGCGCACCGGCCGCTTCGATTGCCAGCGGGTGGTGGTGAGTGGTGTCCCCCAGACGGCCACGCGCAACGTCCAGAGCAATCAGATCGATTTCGACATGGAGACCGAACTGGGATCGCTGGTTTTCCACTTGGAGAGTGATCCCAACCTGGACATTTCGAGCTTGGTGGATGCCGACGTGACCATCGAAGGGGTCTGCCTGATGTATTTCAACCGGCGCAACGAGCAGGTCGGCACGCACGTGCAGGTCGGCACGATCAACCATGTGACCATCCACCGGCCGCCGCCGCCGGATCCGTTTGGTGTTCCGCTGATGGAATTCAACCGGCTGTTGCCTTTCTCGGCGGAGCCACGGGTCTTGCAGCGGCGGCGGATTTCCGGAACGGTCACCTTCATTGAGCCGGAAAATTTCCTGATGCTGCAGAACGGCGACCGCGCGGTGCGGGTGAATCTGTTGGATCATGACCAGAAGCCCGCGGTGCAAATCGGCGATCTGGTGGAAGCTTCCGGATTTGTCGAGGTGCGGGAGTTCTATGCCGAGCTGAGCAACGCGCGGGTGCGTAAATCCGGAGCTGGCCAAACCATCGTCC
>JBEDKU010000618.1:0-5261 GCA_041172045.1 Verrucomicrobiota bacterium
TCCATCAGCTCCGCGGCCGCATCGGCCGCGGCGGGCATAAGGGCTACTGCATCCTGCTCACCGATGGTAAAAATTCCGAAGCGCTGGAAAAACTCCAGGTGCTGGTGGAGACCTCCGACGGTTTCGAAATCGCCGAGGCCGACCTCCGCCTGCGCGGTCCCGGCAATGTCCTGGGCACCGTGCAGAGCGGTCTGTCGGATCTGCGCTTCGCCGACTTTCTAGCCGACATGCCGCTGCTCCGCGAAGCGCGGGCGCTGGCGGACCGCATCCTCGCGGAAGACCCGCATCTGGGCGGCGTCCATCAGAAGCTTCGCGGCTTGATCCAGGAGTCGGAAGCACTCCCGAGCACCGCGTGATTTCCTCCGGGGAAAGCCGCCAAACGCATGAACCTTGTCAGACTTGCGTGTTGCGAGATTCCGATTTTGGTGTAAATGGAATCCATGAAAACGACGATTGATATTCCTGATGCTGCTTTGGCGGATGCCATGCGGTTCACCGGGGCGAAGACGAAGCGCGAGGCGGTGTTGAAGGCTTTGGAGGACTTCAACCGGCGACAGAGGGTCGATCAATTTATCAAGGAGGCTGCGGGTTCGATGCCCGATTTCCCCTGCAATAATGAGATCGAAGCGGCAGACATCGAACGGGAAGAACACTTGCGAAAGCTTTGGGGCAGGGAGGTCGAATCTTGAAAGTGCTTGTCGACAGCTCGGTGTGGATTCCTTTCCTGCGGGGGCACGCCGAGCTTCCTGCCGGGGTTTCCGTTGCGATGTCCGAAGGGAGATCGCACCTATGCCCAGTGGTCTGGGTCGAGATTTTCAGGGGCATTCGCGGCAAGCGGGAGGAGCGGATCGCCACGGAGCTGGCAGCGCTCTGTCCGTCCTTGCCGATGGATGGCGAGAGCTGGGATGAAGCGGCCCGCCTTGGTCGCGCGGCCTCACAGTCCGGCCTGAACTGTCCGTTGGCGGATGTGCTGATTGCCGCCTGTGCCCGGCGGCACAAGGCAGAGCTCATTCACGACGACAAGCATCTGAAAGCCCTGCTGGAACTCTAGCGGATGGGCGGCCACGCCGTAGCTCGTCCGCCCATTTCCTCCGCGATCGGCCGAGCACCGCGTGATTTCCTCAGCGCTCCACGATCCGGTAGACCGGCCCGGTGTGGTCGACGATGAACAAGCCGCCGTCGCTGTCCTCGCCGAAGGAGGAAATCAGGTTGATGCGGCCGCCCTCGGGTTGGAGCTCTTTGGTGTGGTCCTTGAATCCGGTGGCCTTGCCATTGGTCAGTTTGAACGACCAGATCCGCGGGTTCTGATAGTCGCCGAAAACGTAGCGGCCCTGCAACTCCTTGATCGGCCCCCGATAGACGTAGCCGCCCGTCACCGACATGCCTTCCTTTTCCCCGCCACCGTGTTTGTAAACGTGGACCGGTTCGACCGCTCCGCGCGGTGCGGGTCCGCCGACGCCTTTTTTCGGAGTCTCGACGTCGCCCTCGCGCAGGCTCCAGCCGAAGTTCGCGCCCGCGCCCTTGCCCTTGGCGACGAAATCGACCTCTTCCCAGGCGTTCTGCCCGACGTCGCCGATCCAGAAATCCCCGGTCTCGCGGTCGAACGAGCAGCGCCATGGATTGCGCACGCCGTAAGCCCAGATTTCCGGCCGGGCTTTCGCATCCCGGACGAATGGATTGTCCGCGGGAACCTTGTAGCCGGTTTCCGGTGACACATCGATGCGCAGGATTTTGGCGAGCAGGGTGTCCAGCGACTGGCCGTGTTTGTTCGGATCATTGCCGGAGCCGCCGTCGCCGTTGCCGATGTAGAGCATGCCGTCCGGGCCGAAGCCGAGCCAGCCGCCGTTGTGATTGTCGAACTCGGAAGGGTATTTTAACAGAATTTCCGCGGTCGCCGGCGACGTGGTTTTCCGATCCTGCGAGGTGAAGCGCACGATGCGGGTCTGCCTCTCCTTGTCCTTATCGACGAAATTCACGTAGAAGCGCCCGCTCTTCAGGAAATCCGGCGCGAACGCGAGGCCTAGCAGCCCCTCCTCGTTGCCCTTGCGGCTCACGTCCTTGCGGATGTCGAGAAACGGCTCCTTCTCCCGCTCGCCGGTGGTTTCATCGACGATCCAGATTTGCCCCGCCTGCTCGACGACCCATAATTTCCCGGGTATGCCTTTCACCACGCCCACCCAGACCGGCCGCTCGAAGCCCTTCGCGACCAGTTTCACGCCGATCCCCGCGTGGCAGATGGTGAGTGTGGCGAGAAACGCGGCGGCAAGGGCTTTGGAAAACATGGACCCAAGTTAGCGGCGGTTGCGGCCGGTTCAAGTGCGGAACCGGAGATGGAGAACCTGAGAGCCTTCCTTTGCAGCCCCCAACCCGGGAATCCTCACGTTCCCGCCTCATCCGGCAGCGAGGGATCAATGGCAAGACGGGTCAGGCAATGGAGGGCTGAGCGGCAAGGAGCGGAATTGACAGGGCCAACGGCCAAGCCTATGTCTCCCGTGCTGTGAGTACGAAGGATTTAATCACCATCGACCCGGACATCCTGGGTGGAACCCCCGTTTTCAAAGGGACGCGCGTGCCCGTAAAGACGCTTTTTGATTACCTTGAGAACAACTACACCCTTGGGGAGTTCGTGGAGTGTTTTCCGTCCGTGAGCCGCGAGGCCGCACGCGCCTTGCTGGAAAGGTCCGAGTCCGTCCTTCTGGCCGTGGCATGAAGATCTTGCTCGATGAGTGTGTGCCGTGGCCCATGCACAAGCTGCTTGCCGGGCATGACTGCACCTCTACCCATTGGCGGGGCTGGGGTGGAATCAAAAACGGCGACCTGATCCGTCTGGCAGAGGAGGAATTCGACATCTTCGTTGCATCGGATCAGAATCTCCGCTATCAGCAAAATCTCGCAGGTCAGAGCCTCGCCATCCTTGAGCTTTCCACCAACGACCTCCGCCGCATTCTCGCCGCCTCCAGCGACATCGTGGCCGCCGTCGCCGTCGCCGCCGCCGGTGCCGGTGCCGGTGAATACCGGCATTTGGAGATCCCATAGCATCACCGAGAACGCCCTTTCGTGTACCGGGCCATCCAAATCGCGGTGATCAGTGTTGCAGGGCGGATTGGCGGTGATAGATAACAACCCGGCATGAGGCGGCTAGTGAGGAGCTGTGGGATTGCGTGCGTGGCCGGGACCATGGGACCCGGCGCAGCTTGCGGTGAACGGTGGAAATTCTCTGGCTTTTGGTTTGAGTATCCGCTCGATTTCAGCGAGGAACACCTATCACTTATGATCAATACCCCCTCGCTCGCCGCCACATTGCTCCTCGTCACGGTCACTTCGACCTTCGCCCTCACCGAAGCGGACATCACCCCGGCGGTCCTCGTCGGAAAAACCCTCACGTTCGCTATTATAAACGGTGGCTCGCCTTACTCGACCACCGGCACCTGGAGCGGAACTTTCGCCGCTTCCGGCAATGGCTTCGACGTCGCTAACATTTCGGGCGACACCGTGCCGATTTCCACCACGTACACCGCCGCGATTAATGGCATGTCCACCGACGTCGCACTGGCGAAATTCATCGAAGGTCAGGCTCCAGCGACCCTCTCGCTGTTCATTCTCAATGGCGTGCCGAAGTATGAAGTCTTCATCAGCGGGGTCTTCGGAGTGAGTTTGAACGGCACCTTCACCATCGGAACCACCGCGCCGGTCGTCCCTC
Source organism: Verrucomicrobiota bacterium (assembly GCA_041172045.1). GTDB lineage: Bacteria > Verrucomicrobiota > Verrucomicrobiia > Verrucomicrobiales > Akkermansiaceae > Luteolibacter. The sequence goes on from JBEDKU010000618.1 coordinate 3,701, forward strand.
CGGTGGTGCCTGTCGTTCCACCCGTCACTCCCCCGGCCACGCCGGAAATCGCGATCCAGCAACCCGCCGGCAGCTACCTGACCGACGGCGGTGCCAAAAAAAGCTTCGGCACCTTGAAAATCGGCAAGACCGGCAAGACCCGGGTATTCACGATCACGAACACCGGAACCGCGGATCTCACCGGCCTGAGCATCAAAAAAGACGGCGTTCGCAAGTCCGATTTCATCGTCGGCGCGCTGGGGGCAACCTTTCTCGCGCCCGGGGCCTCCACCACCTTCAAGGTCAGTTTCAAGCCTTCTGCCAAGGGCACGCGAAAGGCGGCCATCCACATTCTCAGCAATGATGAGACCGAAGCCTCGTTCGACATCCAGTTGGCGGGTGAGGGCGCGATCCGGTAAACCGACTCCTGGCCCGGAACAAATGTTACGCCCTACTTGCCATGGGGGGCGGGTGGCGTATGGTCGCCGGCGAGCCAGACATGACGCCGTTTTTGAGGAAAATCCTGGGGATGAATTGGGTGCTCGTGCTGGTGATGTACGGGCTCCTGATCTTTGGCGTGTTCATGATCGAGAGCGCCGCGCGGCATGTGTCGATCACCAAGGAAAATCTCGCGCAATTCGGCAGTGCGGGCGCGTATTTCGCCTCGAAGCAGAAGATGTTCATCCTCATCGGCAGCATCGCCTATTTTGTCGCCGCCTTCATCGACTACCGCTGGATCCGCTGGCTGGGCATTCCGTTTTACGCGGTGAGCATGGCCCTGATGGTGGTGGCGATGCAGCAGGACGATTCGGTCCACCAACTGAAATTAGGCGGCCTTTCCTTCCAACCCGCGCAATTGGGCATCACCTCCGGGATTCTGTTGATCGCCTGGCTGGTCCAGGATTTGCCGAAACTGCACCGCTGGTTCGGGGCGCCGTTCATCCGCATCGGCATCATCGCCGTCGTGGCGGCGGTGCCGTTTCTGATGGTCATGAAAATGGGTGACATGGGCTCGGCGCTGGTGTGGATCCCGGTGTCGATCGTCGCCCTGCTCATCGGCGGCATTCCCTTCCGTTACCTCACCTGCATGACCTTCATCGGGGTGGGGATCATCCCGCTGTTGTATTTCGTGGCGCTTCCCCTCGTCTCCAAGCGCGGACCGGAGCGGATCGACGTCTGGCTGCGGATGATGCAGGGCCGCGAGGTGGACATCAGCGGCGATGCCTACGCGCCGCACAATGTCTCGATGGCGGTCGGCAAGGCCGGTTGGAAAGGCGTCGGCTGGAAGGCCACCGCGGAACGGGGATCGCTGCACGACAAGGGCTTCATCCCCCGGGAAACCGCGCACAACGACTACATTTTCGCCGTGATCGCCGAGGAGCTGGGTTTCCGCGGCAGCCTGCTGCTTTTGACGGCCTTCGCCCTGTTGCTGATCCAAGGGCTGTTCATCGCGTTTTACAGCCGGGATGTGTCCGGACGTCTGATCGCGTGCCTCGTGGTCGCGTTGTTTTTCGCCCACATTTTCGAGAGCATCGGCATGTGTGTGTTGATCATGCCCATCACCGGCATTCCGCTGCCGCTG
>JBEDKU010000619.1:0-4469 GCA_041172045.1 Verrucomicrobiota bacterium
AACTCAAGAAGAGCACGATCTATCTGGATGGCGCGCCGCCTGACACACCCGCTGATCCGCGCTACCTCCATCCCTACAAGGACGGCAAGCCCGCGGCATATCCGGCAGCATTGAAAGCCCTTCCGAAATGAGCGGCGGGCATCGCCATCACCTCATGAAAACCAAGTCACTCTATCTAACCTTGGCGATTTTCGCCCCGCTGCATCCACTACAAGCCGCGGAAGTCAGGAAGCCCAACATCCTGCTCATCCTCGCCGATGACATGGGATACTCGGATCTCGGCTGCTACGGCAGTGAGATCTCGACGCCCAACCTCGACCGCCTCGCGGACAAGGGAGTGCGCTTCACACGCTTCTACAACTCCGCGAAATGCGAACCTACGCGCGCCTCACTGATGAGCGGCCAATACTGGCAGCACAGCGGATTCGGTGTGAAACGCGGTCTCACCATGGGCGAGGCCATGAAGTCGGCCGACTACGACACCTTTGCGCTCGGCAAGTGGCATCTGGACGGCAACCCGGTGGAGCGCGGCTTCGACCACTACTTCGGCCACCTCGGCGGCGGCAGCCACTATTTCAGAACCAACAGCAGCCACCGGTTGGACGACCAACCGTTCAAGTCAAAACCCGGCGAAAAATTCCACACCACGGACGCCAACGCCGAATACGCCATCAAATTCATCGAGGAGGCGCATCGCAAGAATCCGGACAAGCCGTTCTTCACCTATCTCGCCTTCAATGCCCCCCACTCGCCGCTCCAGGCGTGGCCCGAGGACATCGCGAAATACCGGGGCAAATACCGCGCCGGCTGGGACGAACTCCGTGAGCAACGCTATCAAAAACAACTCAAGCTAGGCATCACCAAACCGGAGTGGCCCCTGTCACCGAGACAGGCGACCATCCCCGCGTGGGATTCCCTGAGCGACTTGGAAAAGGACTTCGAGGAAACCCGCATGGCCATCTACGCCGCCATGGTGGACCGCATGGACCAGGCCATCGGCACCGTGCTTGCGAAAATCAGAGAGATGGGGGAGGAGCAAAACACCTTGGTCATATTTCTCAGCGACAACGGGGGAAGCCCCTCCGACCCTTCAACGGCGGATCGAACTCCGGCAGGCCTGCTGGGAGACAGCGGCGCGGGTCGTGACGGCTACTGGTATGGCCTTGGCTGGGCGAATCTTAGCGACACCCCGTTCCGCAGTTTCAAATGTGAGATGGGCAATGGCGGAATCACCACCTCGTGCATCGCCTCGTGGCCGGCGGTCGTTAAAACGCCGGGCGCCATCATCGACCAACCCTCCCACATCATCGACTTGATGGCCACCATCGTTGATGTCGGCGGAGTGGCCTGGCCTGCCGAACACGCTGGCAGGAAGATCGCTCCGCTCCCCGGTAAAAGCCTCCGTCCGCTTCTCGCCGGTGAGCCGCGCGCGCCCCATGAGGCCCTCTACTTCCACTTGTTTCACAACCGCGCCGTGATCCAAGGCGACATGAAGCTGGTCTCGGACTGGGACCAACCGTGGCAGCTCTACAATCTCGCCACCGACCGCACCGAACTCAAGGACCTCGCCAAATCGGACCGAGGACAAGCCGCGAGCATGCAAAAGAGGTGGGAGGATTGGTATGCGGAAGTCTCCGAAAAACGCTACACGCCCGGCGGCGGGGAAGCCATCTACCGGCGCCAGGCGGACAATTCCGAAAAGTTTCAAAAACAAGGCGGCATTCCTGGCGAACAGGAGAAAGCCAAACCCAAGCCGCGGAAAAAGAAACAAGCCCCGACAAACTAACTCCTCTTTATCACCACCTGCCTCGGCGGAATCTCCAACCGCCGGTTTGATTCGGATTCGAAGATTCCAAGGTCCATTGCGGAGCCTTGCCATCCGGTCATCCCTAGGGATGATTTTTCGCTCGTCAGAACGAGATCAGGCGTCGTTGTCGTCAACCTACTGGAACCAAACACCCCTTAATTCCAATGACTTGCAGCTCATCCAAGTGGTGGATCGAGGGTCCACCGGGACCCCATACGCCCCCTCGCACCGAAACATGGACTTCACCCCCACCGTTAAGTGCCTAGAATCCAAATAGCGTCCTAGCCAAGTAGCGGCCTATTGCTGGAGCCGCCGCGAGGAACCCTTCCGACATGAAACCTTTCATCCAATTCCTGACATGCATCTGCTTGACCACAGGTGCGGCCATTTCCGCCGAGCCGGCGGATGGAGATGTCTTTGCCGACACCTGGGTGGCCACCGACGCCTTGGGTCGCAGCCTGCCGACTTTCGACGAAGTCGGTCCCCCTCGTGCCGACCGTCATGTCGGTTTGTTTTATTTCCTCTGGGTGAACAACGGAGTCAGCAACAAGGGCAACATTCCCGTTTATGACAACACCAAGATCCTCGGCGCAAATCCCACCGATCCCAAGTGGGGACCCGGGCATTCGTTTCATTTCTGGGGCGAGCCGGAACTCGGCTATTACACGATCGACGATCCGTTCGTCCTCACCCGCCATCGCTCCATGCTCACCGCCGCCGGGATCGACACCTTGCTCTTCGATCAAACCAACGCCCTGATCTACCAGGACGAGATGCTGGCGGTCTGCGAGAACCTCGAACAAGGCCGTTTGCAGGGATTGCCAGTGCCCAAGGTCGCGGCCATGCATAACAGCCATCCGGAGAAGTCGGTTCCGAAACTTCATGCGGCCCTCTACGCGCCGCAGAAATATCCGGAGCTCTGGTTCCGCTGGCTGGGCAAACCGCTGCTTCTATCCAATCCAGAGAAACTGCCGCAGGAAATGAAGGACTTCTTCACCATCCGCCACACCTGGGCGTGGACCAGCGCACCGTGGTTCGGCGATGGCCGGGACAAATGGACCTGGGTGGACTGGTCTCCGCAGCAACCCGGCTGGCACGAGTCCCGCGGCAAGCCCGAACAGATCTCAGTTTGCATCGCACCTCATCCGCTGGATGGCAAGGGCCGCAGCGCCACCGGCGGCAAGGATGCTCCCGCGCCGACTCCCGACCGCTTGCGTCCCGAGCAGGGAATCTACGCGGACATGCAGTGGAAACGCGCCCTGGAAGTCGATCCCCCTTTCATCCTCGTCACCGGCTGGAACGAGTGGGTCGCCCAGCGCCAGACGTGGGGAAAACCCCACAAGCCCAAACAAATGGCCTTCACCAAACTTGGCGAAGGATCGAGTTATTTCGTCGACCAGTTGAACCACGAGTTCAGCCGCGACGCCGAACCCATGAAAAACGGCCACGGCGACAACTATTACTATCAGCTCGTCGCCAATGTGCGCCGCTACAAGGGCGTCCGCCCGCCCACCGTCCCGGTGGCCAAGTCCATCAAGATCGACGGCGCTTTCCGCGACTGGACCGGTGTCCAGCCGGAATACCGCGATTTCCTGGGCGACACACTGCACCGCGACCACATCGGCTGGAATAAATCCATCCGCTACACCAACACCACCGGGCGCAACGACATCATCCGCGCCCATGTCTCACCCGCGCCGGACACCGTCGCGTTTCACGTCTCCTGCGCCGCCGACATCAGTCCGGGCACCGATCCGAACTGGATGCGTCTCTACATCGACGCGGATCAAAATCCAAAAACCGGCTGGAACGGCTACGACCTGCTCATCAACCGCACGGCACCGACCGCCGCCGGGCTGTCGGTGCACCAGATCGGGGGCGGGAAAACCACGGAATTGACCCGCGTCGCGTTTGCCGTCAAGGGCAAGGACCTGGAACTTGCCCTGCCGCGCTCGCTTTTCGGAGCCGCTCCCAGCCTGCGCTTTGATTTCAAATGGGGGGACAACCAGCAGAAGGACGGCGACATCGTCGAATTCGCCATCAACGGCGACAGCGCGCCGGACCGCCGTTTCAACTACCGCTACGACCAGACCGTCACTGAGGAGAGCATCCGGTCTTGGGCACAAGCGGCCAATCCGGCACGCCGATCCCCCCCACCCTAGCCGGGCGGATTCCTCGGTTTATCACCCCTTCGGGTGATTGCGTCCGGTCGGTTCCCATTACAATAATCAAGGAGGCACTTTGGACTGAAACGAATTTACCTTGTGAGCACATAGTGACTTCGTTGATTTGACTCGGAGTGACTCTTGCATAACCCTTATTCCATGAAAAACCCCACACAAACTCAGCACGGAATGATCCGATCCCGACTGAATCGAGGGTTCGCGCTCATTGTCACGCTGTCCTTGATGATCCTCTTGACGGTCATCGCGGTGGGGCTCCTGTCGCTGAGCTCCATCAGTTTGCGCACGTCCTCCCAATCCTCCGACATGACGGCCGCCCGCGCCAATGCGCGCATGGCGCTGATGCTGGCCATCGGTGAACTGCAAAAGACAGCCGGACTCGATACCCGCGTGACCGCCCGGGCCGACTTGGTCGATGAGAACAATCCACCGGTTCTGGGGGTTTGGAAAAGCTGGGAGGGAACGGATCACAACTCCGA
>JBEDKU010000620.1:0-3105 GCA_041172045.1 Verrucomicrobiota bacterium
ACAACACAGCCTGCACACCCACGAACACGCCAAGGAGCACGCCGACAAACTGAACAGCTCGCTCGTCGCCGACGACGTGGCCACCTACGACAAGCTGCGGGTGATTTCCGAGCTGGAGGAGGAAATGCGCGAGGCGTCGTCGCGACTGGAATTCGAGCGGGCCGCACACCTGCGGGACCAGATCGCGTCGCTGAAAAACGACAAGCCGACGCAGGTGATGAAGCTGGTCAAATATCCCGCCGGAAAAAAAGGACGCGGACGAAAGTCGTAAATCGAAACCGTGCGAGGTGTCGTTGAAAACGACCGGCAGGGACTGTAAGTTAGGGTCACGACATGGAATGGGATCATCCGTCGATCTGGCGGATGCGCTCCAAATGGCGGCCGCCCTCGAATCCGGTCGTTAGAAAAACATCCACGATGGCGAGCGCGGTTTCCAGATCCATCATGCGCTCGCCGAGAGAAAGAATGTTGGCGTCGTTGTGAAGGCGGGTGAGCCGCGCGGATTCGAGATTCCAGCAGAGTCCGCAGCGGATTCCGGGCGTGCGGTTCGCGGTGATGGCCTCGCCGTTGCCCGAGCCACCGAGCACGATGCCGCGCTCGAATTTCCCCGCCGCGACCGCTTCAGCAACGGGACGGATGAAGGCTACGTAGGAAACAGGCGAGACGGAATCCGTTCCGAGGTCGGTGACGTCGTGGCCGGATTCCTGAAGGTGCGCGATGATTTCCTGCTTGTAACGGAAACCCGCGTGATCGGAGCCGATTACGATTCTCATACGATTTTCAGGATCGGGTCCACCATTTGGAGAGACAGGTGTCGGTCGGTTTTGGCAGTGCCAATCCAGCCGACGAATAATGCGAAGTGTCGTTGAACAACATCAACCGCGCCCTCACCGGATCCTTGAAATCCACGATGTTCAGCGCGGCGGGATCCTGGTCGAGATTGTCACGGTAGCGCCGCGGATCGAACCCTAACAAAGAACTCAGCATCAGCCGGATCGTCGCCTTGTGGGAAACCACGATCACCGGGCGGCCCTCGTGGCGGCGCACGATTTCGATCAGCGCGGGCAACGCTCGGGCGGTCACCGCCAAGCCGCTTTCGCCACCTTCCGGGGCGAAAGTGTAGGGATCTTCCTCCCACGACGTAGCCTCTTCGGGAAATTGTTTCTCCACTTCCTGGCGGGTCAGTTGCTCCCAGTGCCCGTGTGAAATCTCCCGCAAACCATCGCGCTGCTGGACCTCCATCCGATGCGGCGCGGCCAGAATTCCGGCCGTTTCCATCGTCCGGCCCAGCGGCGAGGCATACACCGCGGCTACGGGGATTTCCGCAAGTCGGTCCGCGAGGCGCGCCGCTTGTTGGCGGCCTTCATCGGATAGAGGCACGTCCGTCGCGCCGGCGAACCGGTCCTCGGCGCTCAGCGTGGTGGCCCCATGGCGGATCAGAAATATTCGGGTCTGTGACATAGAATCTGGAGACTTTCCGATGGTTGGTTTCGTGCAAAATTCATCGATGAATGAACACTTGGCCGGAAATTAAACACAGGTCCCCGGGAATCGCAGGTTCAATCGTCCGCCACCCATGAAATTTCGTGATTTCGCAAGTTGAAAGCCATCCTTGTCATCCGTCTGTTCCTCGCCATAGGCGGCCCGGCGGCATGAATTCGGCACGCTCGGCAACCACACCTGAGCGGAGATTTCTTTCCGCGTTGCCAATCACAAAAACCCCTGCAAACTGCGGCATCATGGCGTTTGAAAATGCATTTCAACAAGCCTTCGTCTACTTGGCCTCCGCGGTTCTGGCGGTGCTTCTTGGCAAGCGCCTGGGCCTCGGCGCGGTGCTGGGCTACCTCATGGTCGGAGCGGCGATCGGACCGTGGGGATTCCATTGGATTGGCAATGCCGGCGAACAGGTCACGCATTTCGCCGAGTTCGGAGTGGTGGTGATGCTATTCCTGATCGGTCTGGAACTGCGACCGTCGATGCTCTGGAACATGCGGAGCCAGTTGCTAGGACTGGGTTCGCTGCAGGTCGGTCTCTGCACGGTCGCCATCGCCGGACTGTTGACCGCCTTCGGGCTCCCGTTCAAACAAGCGCTGGCGGTGGGCTTGATCCTTGCAATGTCCAGTACCGCCATTGTGCTGCAAACCTTGACGGAAAAGGGCCTGCTCCGCACCGAGGCGGGGCAGAACGCGTTCGCCGTTCTGCTTTTCCAGGACATTGCCGTGATCCCGATTATCGCGCTGCTACCCTTGTTAGGTCATGAAGCCGCCGGCGGTGCCCATGGCGGATCGAACGCCTGGATGTCCCATCTTCCGGGCTGGCTGCAGGCGCTGGCGACCCTTGGCGCGGTAGCGTTGATCATCGCCGTGGCCCGGATCGGGATGCGCTACGTTTTCCAGGCGATCGCCCGCACCCGCCAGCGCGAGGCGTTCACCGGAGCCGCATTATTGTTAGTCATCGGTGTGGCGCTGCTGATGACCAAGGTGGGCCTGTCACCCGCACTCGGCGCGTTTGTGGCGGGGGTCGTTCTAGCGAACAGCGAGTATCGGCACGAGCTGGAGAGCGACCTGGAGCCCTTCAAGGGCTTGCTGTTGGGACTGTTCTTCCTTGGAGTCGGCTCGGCGATTGATTTCGGCTACATCCGCGAGCACCTGCTACTGGTGATCGGAGGAGCCATCGGATTGGTGCTGGCGAAGGGGCTGATTTTATTCGGCCTTTCGATGCGGAGCGAAAAGCGCTGCAACTCCTCGCTGTTGTTCGCCGCATCGCTCGCCGCGGGCGGGGAGTTCGCTTTTGTGTTGATCACCCTTTCACTCTCTTCCGGTGTTTTCAGCATGGAAACCGGGCGGGCCGTGATCGCCGTCGTCGCGCTGTCCATGGCCACGACACCGCTGCTGATTCTTGCCGCACAACGCATGACCCCGTGCGAAGCCGGACCTGCCGGCCCCGATCGCGAGAGCGATGCTGCCGACGAAGGAAACCCGGTGATCATTTGTGGCTTCGGGCGCTTCGGCCACGCGGTCGGCCGTCTGCTGCGGTCCCGTGGATTCGGTTGCACCGTTCTGGATTACGATACGGATCAAGTGGAACTCCTGCGCACCATCGGGG
>JBEDKU010000621.1:0-9164 GCA_041172045.1 Verrucomicrobiota bacterium
TTGAGGGTGCCCATGAACGACTCGGTCCAGGCGTTGTGGTAGGGATTGGCGCGCGCCGACATACTTTGGATCATCCCCGCCTGGTCGAGCAGTTGGCGGTGGGCCCGGCTGCCATACTGGCTGCCGCGGTCGCTGTGGAAGATGAGCCCGGGAGCGCTGCCGCGAGAGCCGAGGGCTTGTTGGAGGGCGTCGGTGACCAGCTCGGCGCGCAGGTGGTCGGCCAAGGCCCAGCCGACGATTTTGCGCGAGCACAGATCGATGACGACGGCCAGGTAGATCCAGCCGGCAGAGGTGGGAATGAAGGTGATGTCGCCGGCCCAGACCTGGTTGGGGAGCTTGGGGAGGGGCTGGCCGAGTAGCAGGTTGGGCGAGGGTTTGTCGGCCCGGCCATCGCTGGTTTTCGGCACGTAGGTCTTGGGCTGGATGGCTTTGAGGCCGCGCTCGAGCATGATCCTGCGGACCCGGGCGGGGGCGCAGACGAGGCCCTGGTCGGTAAGCTGGTCGCGGATCCTGCGATAGCCGTAGCGGCGGCGGTGGCGCTTGAAAATGCCTTCGATTTCCACGCCTATCTCTTCGTCGGAAGATTGCAGGGGAGTGGGGGCGGCGGCGTGGTAGTAGCTGCTTCGGGGAACGCCGAGGGTGGCGCAGATCGGCCGGATGCCATGGCCGGTGGCCTTTTGGATCTCGCCGATCATCTCCCGAAGCTGGATAGGGGTCGGGTGCCGAGAATGACCGCGGCTTTTTTTAAAATGTCATTCTCCATTTTGAGGTGGGCGTTTTCGCGCCGCAGGGAGCGCAGGTCGTCCGCTGCGGACCTGCGCTCCCTGCGCGTCCTGCTTCCATTTGTAGAGCAGGTTGCTGCCGATGCAGAGTTCTTCGGCGATCTGCGGGACGGGCTTGCCTGTGCTGATGAGTTCGACGGCTTGGGCTTTGAACTCGGCGGTGTAGCGTTGACGGGCTTTGGTGGTCATCTGGGTGGATTGTGGAGGTGGGTGGTCCAGAAATCTAGCTCACCTCATTAGGCCTATCGAGTTCACAACTCAATGGCCAGGGAGGCGGGTGGGATCGCTGAAATCAACGGGATCCACGGAGGACCGAAGCAGCCTCTTCCCCGCAGCAGGGCATTCGCACAGATCAAAGTAAGGTGGATCATGTCCGCTGCGGTGCAGAACTTTCCAGATGGTTTCCATGGCAGGAACCCTTGAGATCGGCGAAGGGTAATTCCAGGCGGTTTGGCGGAGTGGGTCGCCGGCGATGATTCGAAAAATAAAAGTCGGAAGGGCAGCCCTTTCGCCTCCCATTTGCAGGCGGACAAGAGTGTCCGCCCTTCTTATTGCCGCCCTAGATAGATCCGCGAACCCAGCACATACTTGTCCGCCCACCCGCGGATCTTCGCCTGCTCGTCGAGCGAGAGCGTGCGCACCACCTTCGCCGGGGAACCCAAAACCAACGAACCCGGCGGAATGATCGTTCCGCCCGTCACCAAAGCACCCGCGCCGATGATCGAGCGCTCACCGATCACCGCGCCGTCCAGCACGATCGATCCCATGCCGATCAGCACCTCATCCTTCACCGTGCAGGCGTGCAGGATCGCCGAGTGCCCGACGGTCACCAACTCACCGACGTAGCAGCCGTAGTCATCCGCCAGATGGATCACCACGTTGTCCTGCACGTTCGACCGCGGACCGATGACGATCTCGTTGATGTCGCCGCGCAAGGTCGTGTGGTACCAAACACTCGTCTCCTCGTGCAGAGTCACCCGCCCGATCACATCCGCGCTGGCGGCGATGAACGCGCTTTCATGAATGGTCGGGGAAAATCCGGCAATTGTCTCGATGGCCATACGTTGAAACTAGCGCTTCCACCGAAGCTCCGGCGATTCAAAAATCCCGGACTTCTCCTCGACAAAAAACCCGCCTCCCGACAAACACAGGCCACATGAAAAAGATTTTTCCTCTCACCTCCCCCAATCACCAGCCGCCGCGGGTGATCGAGCAAATCAAGAGCGACATCCGGAAATACCTCAAGCGCGAGCGTAAGAAGCCGCTGCCGGAGGGCGTGGACTTCTGGGACTTCGCCTGCAAGGTCGGCCAGGGCGAGGCGGCGCCGGAAACCAAACACGTCGAGGAAATCGTCCCCGCCATCGACCAAGCCGCCGCCGCCGCCTGCCGGTCGGTTTACATCGAGATCCTGGCCACTCCCGGCCACCGCCAGAAAAAGTCCGACGCCTGATTTTTCCACCCGCCGGATTTCCGCTTCACGAACGCCCCACCACCCCTTAGAAAACTCGCCGACATGCTCGAAACCCAAAAACGCCCAGGCAAATTGATGGCCGCAAACCGCGGTGAAATCGCCATCCGCATCTTCCGTGCCGCGAACGAACTCGGTCTGCGGACTGTCTCGATCTTCGCCGAGGAGGACCGCTTTTCGATCCACCGCTTCAAAGCGGACGAGGCCTACCAACTCGATTCCTCGAAGGGCCCGGTCGGCGCTTATCTCGACGTGGAAGGCATCGTGACGCTGGCGAAGCAGAAGGGCGTGACGATGATCCACCCCGGCTACGGATTCCTCTCGGAAAACGCGGCGTTCGCCCGGGCTTGCGCGCGGGAGGGCATCATTTTCATCGGCCCGTCGCCGGATTTGTTGGAAAACATGGGCGACAAAACCGCCGCCCGCGCGCTCGCCCATCAATTCAAAGTTCCGACCCTGCCCGGCACCGAGGAACCGATCACCGATCCTGACCAAGCGCTCACGGTCGCTCACGACATCGGTTTCCCGCTCATCATCAAGGCCGCGTTCGGCGGTGGCGGCCGTGGCATGCGGGTGGTGGAAAAACCCTCGCAGCTCGCCGGCTTGCTGGCCGAGGCGCAGAACGAGGCGCTCAACGCCTTCGGCAATTCCGCGGTTTTCCTGGAGCGCTACATTTCCCGCGCCAAGCACATCGAAGTGCAGATCCTCGGCGACCAGCACGGCAATGTCGTCCACCTTTACGAGCGCGACTGCTCGGTGCAGCGGCGCTATCAGAAGGTCGTCGAGGTCGCCCCGGCGATGCATCTCAACCCGATCATCCGCAAGGAGCTTTGCGACGCCGCCGTCACGCTGGCCAAGGGCATCGGCTACGACAACGCGGGCACCGTCGAGTTCCTCTACGACATGGACCAGGACGACTGGTTCTTCATCGAGATGAACCCGCGGATCCAGGTGGAGCACACGGTGACCGAGTGCGTCACCGGCATCGACCTGGTGCGCTCGCAAATTCTCGTCGCCGCCGGGCACACGCTTTTCAGCGAGGAAATCGCCATTCCGAAACAAGAGGACATGCCGTGCATCGGCTTCGCCATCCAGTGCCGGATCACCACCGAGGACCCGGAAAAAGGCTTCTCGCCCGATTACGGCCGCATCCTCAACTACCGCTCCGCCGCCGGCTTCGGCATCCGCCTGGACGCCGCTTCGGGCGACGCCGGCTCGGTCGTCACGCCGTATTACGACTCCATGCTCGTCAAGCTCACCGCGATGGGCCGGGACTTCCCGATGGCCTGCCAGCGGATGGACCGCGCGCTCCGCGAGTTCCGCATTCGCGGGGTGAAGACGAACATTCCTTTCCTCGAAAACGTCATCGCGGACGAGACCTTCCGCGCCGGCCAGGCGCACACCAAGCTCATCGACACCAAGCCGGAGCTGTTCCAGTTCAAGCGCCGCCGCGACCGCGCGACGCGCACGCTCGCCTATCTATCCGACATCACCCTCAACGGCAATCCGAGCACCAAGGGCTGGAAACCCGCGGGCGTCATGCACAAGGCCACCGTGCCTAACTCGCTGGTCATCGAGCACCACGCGGAAGTGCCTCGGGGCAGCCGCGACGTGCTGTTGGAGATCGGGCCGGAGAAATTCGCCCAGTGGATTCTCGACGAGAAGCGCCTGCTCATCACCGACACCACTTTCCGCGACGCCCACCAGTCGCTCATCGCCACCCGCATGCGCAGTTTCGACATGCTGCGTGTGGCCGAGGCCATGGCGCACCGCGCGCCGCATCTGTTCTCGCTCGAAATGTGGGGCGGAGCCACCTTCGACACGGCGATGCGCTTCCTCAGCGAGTGCCCGTGGGACCGCCTCCGCCGCTTGCGCGAAAAGGTGCCGAACATCTGCTTCCAGATGCTCTTCCGCGGCTCGAACGCCGTCGGTTATTCGAACTACCCGGACAACGTCGTCGCCGGCTTCGTCAAACACGCGGCGGACTCCGGCATGGACATCTTCCGGATCTTCGACTCGCTCAACTACCTGCCGAACATGAAGGTGGCCATGGAAGCCGTCCGCGAGCACGGCAAGTCCATCTGCGAGGCCGCCATCTGTTATACCGGCGACATCACCGACACTACGCGGGATAAATATTCCCTCAAGTATTACATCGCGAAGGCCAAGGAGGTCGAAAAAATGGGCGCCCACATGCTTTGCATCAAGGATATGGCCGGGCTCTGCAAACCCCACGCCGCCTTCAAGCTGGTCACCGCGCTGAAGGAGGAAATCGGGATTCCCGTGCATTTCCACACGCACGACACTTCCGGCATCAACTCCGCCTCCGTGCTCGCCGCCTCCAAGGCCGGCGTGGACATCGTGGACCTCGCGATTTCCTCGATGTCCGGCTCCACCTCGCAGCCTAACTTGAATTCCATCGCCTCCGCCCTCGCCAACACCGAGCGCGATCCCGGACTGGATTTCGATTCGCTCAACGAGTTCTCCGACTACTGGGAGCAGGTCCTCGAATTCTATCAACCGTTCAATTCCGCCCCGCGCTCCGGCACGGCGGAGGTTTACGAACATGAGATGCCCGGCGGCCAATACACCAACCTCCGCGAGCAGGCGAACGCCATGGGCCTCGGCCACCGCTGGCGCGAAATCGCCCGCACCTACGCCGAGGTGAACCAACTCTTCGGCGACATCGTCAAGGTCACGCCCTCCTCCAAGGTCGTCGGCGACATGTGCATGTTCCTCGTCACCCGCGGCATCAAGGCGGCGGACGTGCCGAAGCTCAAGCCCGGCTCCATCGACTTCCCGGAGAGCGTCATCGACATGCTATCAGGCGGTCTCGGCCAGCCCGACGGCGGCTGGCCGGTCGAAGTCCAGAAGGTCGTGCTCGGCACCCGCAAAGCCACCACCCTGCGCCCGGGCGAACTCGCCGATCCCATCGATCTCGAAGTCACCCGCACCGAGCTCGCCGCCAAACTCGGCCGCCCGGCGAACGACGACGATCTCTACTCGCACCTCATGTACCCGCAGGTGTTCTCCGACTTCACCGCCTTCCGCGCGAAATACGACGACCTCAGCGGCCTGCCGACGCCCGCGTTTTTCTATGGCCTGCAGATCGGCGAGGAAATGGAGATCGAGATCGATACCGGCAAGATCCTCATCATCAAGCTCATCTCTATCGGCGAGGCCGACTCGGCGGGACGGCGCGCGTTGTTCTACGAGCTCAACGGCATGCCGCGCGAATCCATCGTGGTGGACAACTCGCTGAAATCCGTGAGCACCGCTTCCCGTCCGAAAGGCGAGCCCGGCAACCCCGCCCAAGCCTGCGCCCCGATGCCCGGCATGGTCACCGAGGTCGCCGTTTCACCCGGCCAGGAAGTCAAAGCCGGCGACAAGCTCGTCATCCTCGAAGCCATGAAAATGCTCACCACTGTCAGCGCCAGCGCCGATGGCACCATCTCCGAGATCCTGGTGAAAAAAGGCGACCGCGTGGACAGCGACGATTTGCTCGTGAAGCTCACGGTGGGATGATTCGTTTCCACTTCTCCGTGCCGCCGGAGTCGGATGGGTTGCGCCCGGTTTCAAACCACCTATGGTCTCGCGCGTGACGGACTTTTCCTTAACATTTCTTGGGACCGGGACCTCGGTGGGGGTGCCGGTAATTGGTTGCGACTGCCCGGTGTGCAGGTCGGAAAATCCCCGCGACAAGCGCTTCCGCTCGTCCGTGGTGGTGCGCGCCGGGGACCGGACGCTGCTGGTGGACTCCGGGCCGGACCTGCGGATGCAGGCGCTGCGCGAAGGGCTGCGGGCGATCGACGGAATCATCTACACCCACGCCCATCTCGATCACGTCGCCGGATTCGACGAGCTGCGGGCCTTCTGCTGGCGGCGGAGCGAGCGGCTGCCGCTGCATGCGACGCCGAGCTGCATGGAGACGCTGCAGTCGATGTTCGGCTGGGCGTTTTCCCAAGCGGCGGACACCATCGGCTATGTGAGGGCGGAGCCATGCCTGATCGACGGGCCGTTTTTCTACGGCGGGCTGAAGGTGACGCCGATCCCGGTGCTGCACGCGGCGGTGGAGACGATCGGGTTTTTGTTTGAATTCCCGGGGGCGCGCAGCGTGGCCTATCTGCCGGATGTGAAGCGGATCCCGGCGGCAAGCCGGGAGTTGCTGATGGATGTGGACGTGCTGGTGGTCGACGCGCTGCGGGAGGTGGATCATCCCACCCATTTCACGCTGGACGAGGCGCTGGCCGCCGCCGTCTCGTTGCGGGCGCGGGAAACCTGGTTGACGCACCTGAGCCACGAGCACGACGTGGAGGAGGTTTCCAAGACACTGCCGCCGGGCGTGCGGATGGCTTGGGACGGGCTGCGGAT
Organism: Verrucomicrobiota bacterium; assembly: GCA_041172045.1. Classification (GTDB taxonomy): domain Bacteria; phylum Verrucomicrobiota; class Verrucomicrobiia; order Verrucomicrobiales; family Akkermansiaceae; genus Luteolibacter. Next base: position 6,622 of record JBEDKU010000621.1, read on the forward strand.
TTCGCTGAATGATGCGCCGGGTCTTGCATGATCCGGGCAGGCGGGCATGCTTTCCGCCGATGAGATTTCTGGGTCGGATTATTTTGCTGTTGGCGGGGATTTCCGCGCTCGCCGGTGCGGCGATCTCACCTGCCACGGTGGCGGTGCTTTACAATTCGGCGGTGCCGGAGTCGCGGCAACTCGCGCAGATGTATCGCACCGCACGGGGGATCCCGGAAGAGAATTTGATCGCTCTGGACATGCCGGTGACCGCGGATATTTCGCGGGATGACTATGAAAAATGGATTTTGAAGCCGCTGCGGGCGGAGTTCGACAGGCGGAGCTGGTGGAAGCGCGAGGCGGACGCGAGCGGGGTGCGGCTGCCGGTGCTCAATCGGATCCGCGTGCTGGTGACGATGCGGGGCGTGCCGCTGCGCATCCAGGGGACGCCCAAGCCCGCGCCGAAGCCGGGTGAGCAGCCACCCGCGCCGGATCCGAAGAATCCGGCGGGCGGTCATGACGAGGCGTCGGTGGATTCGGAGTTGGCGATGTTCGGGGCGGAGGGGCTGCCGGTGGACGGGGTGTTGCAGAACCGCTATTTCAAAAGTCTGAAGCCGATCTCCGACGTGGACCTGCCGTTCCTGGTCCTCACCGCGCGGATCGACGCGCCGACCTACGCGACCTGCGAGCGAATGATCCGGGATGCGGTGGAGGCCGAGAAAACCGGGCTGTGGGGGCGGGCGTATGTGGACATCGCCAACAAGTTCCCTCAAGGCGACCAGTGGCTCGAAGCGGTGGTGAACGCGAACGCCGAGGCGGGAATCCCGACGGTGGTCGACCGCTACAATGACACGCTGCCGAAAAACTATCCGATGACGGATGCCGCGTTTTATTTCGGCTGGTATGACTGGAATGTGAGCGGGCCGTTCCTGAATTCCCGTTTCCAGTTTCGCAAGGGGGCCGTGGCCATGCACCTGCATTCGTTCAGCGCGCAGCAACTCGCCGACGCTTCGAAAAACTGGAGCGGTGCGCTGTTGGAAAAGGGCGCCGCCGTGACGGTGGGGAATGTCTATGAACCGTATCTCCACCTAACCCATGATTTTTCCATCATCCAGCAACGGCTGCTCGCAGGCTTCAGCTGGGGCGAGGCCTGTTGGATGGCGATGCCGGCGACCTCGTGGCAGGGCGTGATACTGGGCGATCCGCTCTATCGGCCGCTCCTCCACTTCGACGGCAGCGGGGTGAAGCAGGAAATCGACATCCCTTACCGCGCGTTGCGGGCGGCGGCGATCGAGTGGAAAAACGATCCACGCGAGCGGCAGAAGCAGTTGGAAAAGGCGGCGGAGCGGATGACCAGCGGAGTTCTAGCGGAAGCCATGGGGCTGGATTTGATCTTGTTGAAGGACCCGTCCGGAGCGGGCCAGTGGTTCCGCACGGCGAAGGGCTACTATGCGGCGACCGAGGACAAACTGCGGCAGGAGTTCCACCTGGTTTCCATCGACCGCACGGCGAACCGCAAGGACCTGGCCATCCGCGGCCTGCGGGACGCGCTGGTGCGCTACGGCCCGGTTCCCGAGGCCGAGGGGCTCAAGGGCTGGCTCGACATTCTCGATCCGCCGCCGCCGCCACCCGCCGATCCGACGAAGCCACCCGTGGTGAAAAAACCTTGAAGTGATAGCCCTTTGAAATGACTTACGGTTTTCTGTTGGAATCGATCTGGCATCCGCCACTGATGTTTGAGGAGGCGTCCGCAGGCGCGCTGCCGCCGGAGCTGGAGCTGCAGGCGCTGTGGTTCGGCGGGGCGTTCGGCCGGGATTTCCGCACGACCGGCGGAAAAGATGTCAGGATCGTGCAGTTCGGCGAATGGAACCGCGGGGCGGGACCGGATTTCATTCAGACGGCGGTCGAAATCGACGGGGAACTGCGGACCGGCCCGCTGGAGCTGGACCCGCTGGCTGCGGATTGGGACGCGCACGGGCATGGTGTGAATCCGGCGTTTCGCGAGGTGGTCCTGCACGTGGTTTTCCAAGCCGACGCGCGGCGGACTTTCACCCGCACTTGCGATCACCGGGAAGTGCCGCAGGTGGTGATTTCGGAAATGCAGCTATCCGACGCATTGAACCGCCCCCAGCGCGAGGTGGCGATCGCCCATCCCGGGCGCTGCGTCGCACCACTCAAACAACTGCCGGCAGGTGCTGTCGGGAAATTGTTGGACGAGGCTGCCGCCTTCCGCGCGGAATTGAAGGCCGGCCGCTGGCTGCGCACGGAGGACGCGCACGGTCGCGATGCGGCTTTGTTTCAAGCGACCGCGGAGACTCTGGGATACCGGGGGAACGCGCTGCCCATGCGGCTGCTCGCCCAACGCGCGCCGCTCCCGCTGCTCAAGGCGGAGGGCGATGCCGCGGAGTCGATGCTCTTCGGCACGGCGGGATTTCTATCCGCGGACCAGCATGAACTGGCACCCACGGACACCCGCGATTACCTGCGCGGGCTTTGGGATGAGTGGTGGAAAATCCGCACGCGCTTCGAGACGGCGGGGGATCGCCGGATTCCGTGGAAGACCC
>JBEDKU010000622.1:0-2539 GCA_041172045.1 Verrucomicrobiota bacterium
GAAAACCGCACCCCCTCCGTCCCCGAACCGCCGCCTCAATAAACGATGCGGAAGGTAGCGTCTTCCTTTTCCGCAGGCGACTTCACCGGCTCAAGGCGGAGAATATAATTCGAGTGACGCAGATACAAATCCGGCGATGAGAACGCCTGAAAGGACGACCACGCGGCATCGCCGAGACCGGGAACCTTGATGAAGGTCGCCCGGGATTTGAAGGTGTTGGAGCCGTCGTTCTTGGCGAGCACCACGTGCTCGGCGACGGTGCGGAGGTAGTAGCCGGGCAGGTTGATGGCCTCGAAGGAAACCCCCTTGGCGTCCACAAGGCCGGGGACGAGCCGCCATTGCGAATCTTCGTAAGGGTCGAAGGGGTAGGGCGAAATTTTACACTGGAAATTCTCATGCCGCACGAAGCGGTCGGGGAAATTGTAGGCTTGAAGCCGGTTCCACCGCGGGCCGCCCCAGTGGCCGATGAGGCCGTCGAGCTCCACACGGGTGACGGGGACGACGGTGGGATGCTTGGAATTGAGCGGCAGGTTGTAGTCGCGTTTGCTGATTTCCTGCCAAGCGTCCAGCCGGAGGTCGGTGGTCTGCCAGGCGTCGGATCCGCTGAAAAGGTGCCAGAGGTCCTGGTGCAGAGACTTCACGAGAAGCGGAGATTGGGTGTTCTTGCCGCCCAGGGGCTTGATATAGGGACTGGTTTCGAATCCGCCAGGGGCCAGTCCGGCCGTGCGAGTGCCACGCAGGCGGTCGGCCTGTGCATCCCTGTAGTAGAGAAATCCGCTGTCTCCGGCGGGGTCATACCGGAGCGTGGCGTCGAGCACATCGTGGCCGGGATCGAAATACACTTGGGACGGACTGACGTTGATGAAGTCCGTGGTGAAGTTGACATAGATGCGGGGATGAGCGGTGCCGCCGGACCAGATGATGCCGTATTGTTTCGAACCGGGATCATAGAACGCCTCGGGGGCGAGCGTGTGCAGCGCGTCGTCGGAGTGGAGCTTGAGCAGCCGTGCGTTTTGGAAGGAGATGAAATCTCCGGTGTCCCAGACGTGGATTTCAGCACTCGGGTCGGGGTTGTCACCGGGTTCGTTCGATGCCATCACCAAAAAGCCGCCGTCCTGCTTGCTGAGGAAAAACGGATCGCGCAGGCCTTTTCGGCCGAGAGTCGGGATGAGCACGGGCTCGCCTTGGTTGAGCGGCATCCAGCGCAGGCCGTCCTCGCTGATGGCGAGGTGGAGGTTCCAGGAATCCCCGTTGCCTTTGGGCGACCCGGTGAAATAGCCCATCACGAAGCCCGCCAGCGGCTCGTCGGCGGGAGCGGCGCGGGAATCGGAAAAAAGCAGCATTCCCCCGGCGGCGAGCAGGGCAAGGGCATGGAATGATGGCGCGATTTTCACAATGACTGGAGGCGGTGAACGGTCCCGCTATTCTGTCGCCGCTTTTCCCTGAATCAAGGTTTCCGCCTCACGGAAGAGGATTTTCGCGAGCACCCAGTCCCACCAGTTTCCTTGTCCACGGCCGACGGGTTCGTAGGCGGGGGCGAGTTCCGGGGTGTAGGCATACTGCATGAGCTCCTGCGCTTTCTCGAGCTCGGCGCGGGCCTCCGCGGGCTGGCCCGCGGCGTGGAGGGCCATGGCGAGCACCGGGTGGATGACGGCGGAAACGCCCAGCATGGGATCGCGAAAATTCAGGGCCGCCCTCCCCCACTCGACCGATTTTTCGAAATCGCCGAGGCGATATTCCAGCAGGCAGAGCGCCCACGCCCGCCAGGCTCCGAGGAAGCGATCTCCGCTGGGGTGCGAACGGAGTTTTTCCTGATGGTAGCGCTCGATGTTCGCCTTGAGAGGTTCCAGCCGCCGGAGGAAATCCGGATCGGCGGGGACCAGCAGGGTGGACTGGATCAGCTGCACGGCGGTCATGGCATCGGCGGAATCCCCGCAGCGGGTGAGTGCCCACTCGCGGAATTGTTGGAAGTCCTGCATGTTGCCGTTTTCGACCAAGGCGGGGGCGGGCGCGATGAGGTCGTTGTTGGTGACGATCTGCTCCGGGCGGGACAATAGATTCGCCTGGATGAGCAGCAGGTAACACTCGGACGCCTGTTTCCAGCGGCCGCGCATCGCATTCCAACCGCCGAGCGAGCGCAGGACGTTCGCGGCTTCCAGCGAGGGTTCGATGGTGGCGAGCGGGGTGTTCCGCAGGCGGGCGTCGGCCTCCTCGGTCTTGCCTTCGCTCATCAGCACGGCGACCTGCGCGATGTTTTCCCGGGCTGAAGCGTTGCCCCGCAGCTTCTCCTCGTTGACGCGGGCGGTCTCGGCGACCTGGCGCAAGCGCGCCTGTTCCAGCTTCGCCTCGCGCTCGCCCAGATACGAGGCATAGGCCAGCCCCAGGCCGAGAACCAGCGCCGCGGCGATGCCGGCGGTGGAGGCGACGGCCAGCCGATTCCGCCTCACGAACTTCTTGAACAGATAGATCCGCCCCGGCGGACGCGCCATCACCGGCTCGTTTTCAATAAAACGCCGCAAGTCCATGGCCAGTCCGTTGA
>JBEDKU010000623.1:0-8181 GCA_041172045.1 Verrucomicrobiota bacterium
ATGATCAACGAACTCATCAACGAAATGGTGGACGCCGGCGTCCACTACGGCCACCAAACCAAAAAATGGAATCCGCGCATGAAGCCCTTCCTCATGAAGGACAAAGGCGGAATCTACATCATCGACCTGGAAAAAACCGTCCAGCAGCTCGATAAAGCCTCCGATTTCCTCGCCGACCTCGTCGGCAAGGGCAAAAAAGTCCTCTTCGTCGGCTGCAAGCGCCAAGCCCAGGACGCCATCCGCGAAGCTGCGGAAGCGACCGGCCAACACTACGTCAACCACCGCTGGTTGGGCGGCATGCTCACCAACAGCCTCACCGTCCGCAAGTCGGTCGAGCGCCTCAAGTATCTCGAAACCATCGAGAAGCAGCCTGAATTCAAGGCCATGTCCAAGAAGGAACTCGCCGCCCTCGGCCGCGAGCGCGAAAAGCTCCTCCGCAACCTCCGCGGCGTGCGCGACATGGACAAGAAGCCGGACGCCGTGGTCATCGTGGACTCCGCCCGCGAAACCATCGCCGTCGCCGAAGCCCGCCGCTTGAACATCCCGATCATCGCGCTCGTTGACACCAACGCCGACCCGGCGCTCGTCCAATACCCGATCCCCGGCAACGACGACGCCATCCGCTCGATCCGCATCATCCTCCAGAATCTGGTCGATGCCATGGTCGCCGCCCGCAAAAACTAACTTGTTTTCCGAATGCGGGCGTCCTGTCTCACGACGGGCCGCCCGTTTTCATCTCTACCACTAACATCTATTTCCCATGATCACCGCATCAATCGTCAAAGAACTCCGCGACAAAACCAGCGCCCCCATGATGGACTGCAAAAAAGTCCTCACTGAAACCAACGGCGACCTCGAGGCCTCCATCAAGCTCCTCCGCGAGCGGGGCATCATGAAGTCCGCGAAAATGAGCGACCGCGCCGCCAACGAAGGCGTCATCACCGCCCGCGTCAACGCCGATGCCACTTCCGGCCTCCTCATCGAAGTGAACTGCGAGACCGACTTCGTTTCGAAAAACGAAAGCTTCCAAGCCTTCGTCGGCGATATCGCCGACGCGCTCGCCGCATCCGCAGCCGCCGATCACGAAGCCGCTCTCGCCCATCAACACGGCGAACAAACCATCGAAGACACGATCAAAGCGAAGGTTGGCGAAGTCGGCGAAAACCTCCAGTTCCGCAAGTATGTGCGCTACGACGCAGCCTCGGGCGGCGTTGTCGCCTCCTACATCCACCTCGGTGGCAAGGTCGGCGTGCTCATCGAAGTCGGCACCACCAAGCCGGAAACCCGCGGCAGCGACAGCTTCAAGGAACTCATCAAGGACCTCACCCTGCACATCGCCGCCTGCGCGCCGAAGGGACTTTCCCGCGACGACATCCCGCAATCCGTGGTGGACAACGAGCTCGACATCTTCCGCGCCCGCCTCGAAGCCGAAGGCAAGCCTGCGAACATCATCGAAAACATCCTCAAGGGCCAGATCGGCAAGTTCTTCGCCGAAAGCTGCTTCCTCGAACAAGGATTCGTGAAGGACTCCGACATCAAGGTCTCCGCCCTGCTCGAAGCCAAGGGCAAGGAACTCGGCGACACCCTCACCGTCACCCGCTTCGTCCGCTTCGGCCTCGGCGAGTAAATCCGCGATCCATTTCAAAAACGCCCGTCTCCCTCACCGGAGCCGGGCGTTTTTTTTGATCCGCATTTCGAAATTCCGTCCGCCCAAGCCGCTGGACGCGGGCGCACTTCCGCGTATCCTCAGCCATGGCCATCGAAACACGCAACGTCGTCGGATCCGTTCTCAAGCCCTGTTCGCTCGATCCGCTCACCGGCTGGCATCGCGACGGCTGCTGCCGCACGGGTGCGGGCGACCAAGGCGTGCATGTCGTCTGCGCCCGGGTGAACGACCGGTTTCTCGAATTCTCAAAAAGCCGCGGCAACGACCTGAGCACGCCCCGCCCGGAATTTGGCTTCCCCGGGCTCAAGGCCGGCGACCAATGGTGCCTCTGTGCCGCCCGCTGGCAGGAGGCGTTTGAAGCCGGTTGCGCGCCTGAGGTCGTGCTGGAAGCCACTCATGAATCGGCGTTGGAATTCATCGATCTGGCGAGCCTGAAGGCCCACGCGGTTTGACCTAACGGCCACCTTCAAGAAAGGCATCCAAGGCCACGGTCGGACGGCCGTCGTCACCCCAGCAGCTCAGCTTGTATTTGCTCCACGCCGCCGCGCCCTGCGGTTCCCAGTAAATGACGCCGAGTCCGCGCTTTTCCGGCACTTCGCGGACACGCCTCAGGACCGCGGCGAGCATGTCACGGGTGTTTTCCGCCCTACTATCCTCTCCGCCCACTTCGACGACCATCACCTCCTTCTGATAGCGCTTCGCCATGTCATTCAGGTTCCGGCCGAGGTCGTCGATGGTCCGGGTGTAATCGACTTTCTGCCAATAGGGATAATACGACATGCCGATGACATCGTAGCGGGCGCCATTGCGCTCCATGGTGTCGAAAAATTTCCGGTAGAGTCCGCTTTCATTGCCACGGTCCAAGTGGACGATCACCTTGATCCGCGGATCGGCGGCTTTCACGGCGCGGTGGCCGGCGTTGATGAGATCGGCGAGGTTTCTGCCGTTCTCGGGTTTTCCCTCGGGCCAGAGCATGCCGTTGGTGATTTCATTGCCCACCTGCACCCACTCCGGGGTGACGCCGCCGGCTTTCAGCGCGGCAAGCACGTCGCGGGTGTGCTCGAACACCGCTGTCTGGAGTTGCTCGAAGGTGAATTTCGCCCACGCGGCGGGCTTCGTCTGGTGGCTGGGATCCGCCCAACTGTCGCTGTAGTGGAAATCGACCATGATGCGGAAGCCCATCTTTTGTCCGCGGACTGCCAGGGCGACCACCTCTCCGCTGCTGCAATGTCCGCTCCGCGGATGCTGGGAAGGATTCACAAAAACCCGCAGGCGGAGGGTGTCCATGCCGTGGTTTTTCAAGATGCGCAGGCAATCCTCCGGGCGGCCTTCGTCATCACGGAATGTATAGCCGTCCGCCTCCATTTGCGGCAGCCATCCCACGTCGCCGCCTTTGGCAAACTCCGCAGAGTGGCCGAGGCTCGGCAAGCAAAGCAGGAGAAGACACGCCCTAAAAAGCGAATGCCGTTTCATGGTGGACGAGGTGGGGTTTCATCAGCAAGCGCGCCCTAACCGAGAATTTTCGGTGCGAGACGGGCCAGCCAGTCCGCGAGATCGGCGGCGGCGGGGGTTTCCGGCAGCGCCTCGAGGTTGTTGAGATTCCAGCGGTAAATGAGTTTGTAGCCGTCCCACTCGCCGCTCGCGCCGCAATCGCGCATCCAGCGGGCGGCCTGGCGGTTCTCCGGGTGGACGTAGCCGACGATGCTCTCCGCCCCCGCCCGGAAAGCGGTCAGCCACATGATCGCGAGCAACAACGTGCCGATGCCACGGCCCTGGTCGTCGTCGAGAACGATGAAGGAAATTTCCGCTTCGGCGGAGTCGCCCGCCACGCGCCACCAACTTGCACCGCCGAGCGGACTGAATTCACGGGTAGGATCGAGCACGGTCCAGGTCACATGCGTCGCGGGGTCCTGGTTGAGCACCCGGTCCAGCATTTTCTCGCCGACGACTTCGCCCGTGTGGGTCCAGAAACGGTTGTAACGGGCCTCCGGCGACAAGCGCCGATAGGCCTCCGCCAACTCCGCGCGGTCTTCCGGAATCAGCGGCCGCACGATGACGGGCGTGCCGTCGCGCAGTGCGAGTTCCAACCGCTCGGGAGTTTCCATGGGGGAAACTTAACCCCGCCACGAATCACCGCAAAGTCTCACTTTTGCCAAAGATAGACCCAGCGCTCGGAGACCGCCTTGCCGTTCTCGTCCTGCAACTCGCAGGTCATGTCGATGCCGTTCAAATCCTTCGGCGGTTCGAGCACGAAGAACGCGCGCAACACCTGCGGCATGTGGAGCTTGTCACTGCGGCCAAGGCCGGCGGGAACGGCATCGACATTCGGCATGCTGATGTCGCTGAGTCCGACGTGGAGGATCTTCACGGATTTCTGATTCACCGTGACGACGGGTTTCAGTTTTGAAATGTCATCCCATTTCGGATCCCCGACCTTGAGCTCCGGCTGCAGCGGCTTCGCGAAATCGATGGCCACCAGCACCTCGTCCGGCTTCTGCACCGGCGTGCCGGAGCGCGTGGCGCGGACGGTGAAAATCCCCGACGGCGCAGGATCGCGCATCCAGCGCAGGCGGTAGTGGAAACGCGCGGTTTTACCCACTTCCAGCGTTGGCTGCGGCTCCCACAGGAGAATCACGTTGTCGTCCGTCTCGTCGCGGGTCGGCATTTCGATCAAATGAAGCTTTCCAAGATCGAATCCCTCGACCGGCTCCACGCGCACGCTCGGCCGGTTGTGATAGAGCGCCTCCGGATCCTGATAGGACAGAAACGAGCGGTCGCGCTGCAGCAGCGACCACGAGCGCGGCTGCTCCATCGTAAACACGCAGTGGCGGAACTGGCCCTTCGTCGTTTCCAGCGGGCGGTAGTGGAGGTTTCCGCTGCCCAGCTCCATCAGCAAGCCGTCGCTGTCATGCACCTCCGGGCGGAAATCATACGGCTTGGGATGCGTGCTCTCGCCGAACCAGAACATGCTGGAAAACGGCGCGATCCCGAGCTGGATCACCGGCCGGCGCAGCGTGATTTCGGCCACCACGTCCACCACGGTCTCCGGTCCCGGCGTGATGGTGAATTGATAGGCGCCGGTCACGCTTTCGCCGGTGAGCAGGGCGCTCACTTTCATCGACTTCGAGTCCTTCCCCGGCTTCTCCAAATAGAATTCCGAGAAATCGGGAAACTCCTCGGGCACCCCCGGCAGCGCGCTGTTGATCGAGAGTCCGCGCGCGGAGAGTCCGTAGGGCGCGTCCTTCGGGATCGCCCGGAAATAACTCGCGCCCATGAATACGAGGAACTCGTCCATGTAGTCCGCCGTATTCAAGTGCGTGCGCGCCCGCCAACCGGCGTAGCCCGGAGGCGGCGGGGTGCCGGCGGGGATTTTTTGTTTCCCGTAGTTGAACAAGCTCTGGTCGAACGTCAGCGGCTCCGCCTTGCCGCCCTTCACCTCGTGGAGAGTGACCATCTTCTTTGCGGTCCATCCCGGGTGAAAAAAATCGATGGAGAACGGCTCCTTTTCCTTCGCCCAAAGCCCGGATTCCATCTGGAAACGAATGTCGCGGTGCTGGTCGTAATTCAGGTTTTTCCAGAAGTCCGCCAGCTCCAGCTTCGGCGCAGAATAAGGTGCGGCCGCCATCTTGCGGGCCTTGGCACACAGCGTGTCGAACGAAAAATCCTGCGCCGCAGAGAGGCCGGTCGAACCAGCGAGAAGAACGCACCCGATGAACGGGAGTGAGCGATGAAAATGCATGCCACAGCCATGGCAGACATCCACCCGCTTGGCAATAGCGTGACGGATGCTGGTTGGCTCACGCCGCACGATCGGTGAACGGCGCAAGAAATCGCTGCCAATCGCGGATGCCGTGGAGATTCCGGATCAGCAGGGTGGCGGGCAGGGCGCGCGGCGTGTGGGGCTTGCGCAGCAGCTGCAGTCCGGCTTCGTGAGGCAGGCGGTCGGCCTTTTTTTCATTCACCGAGCGGTGCGACAGCACGCAGTTTTCCCACGACGATGCTCCGCCGCGCGAACGCGGCACGACGTGGTCGATGTTGCCCTCGCCGGACGCGAGCTTGCGGCCGGTGTATTGGCAGATGCCACCGTCGCGCTCCCAGATGCCACGCGCGCCGAAGCGCGGCTGACACATCGGGATCTTCGAATAGTTGGAAGCAACGATCACCGTCGGCACCCGCACCGCTCCGCGCGGAGTGCTCACCCCATGGCCCCCCTCGCGGATCGGCAGCTTGAGCCAATCGTCCCATTTCAGGGGTGAAATGGACGGGTCCCCCTGCATGTCGAGCCCGTTGGCCGCGCCGGTCGCCATCATGCAGAACGCTTCGGCAGGCGTCTTCACGTGAATGGCCTGCCAGTTGCGGTTGAGCACAAGCACGGTGGATTGGTGGAGGATGGATTTCATGTATTTGTTAGTCTCTAATCTTCGGCCCGTTCGCCGGGTGGACACATTTTCACGAGTTTGGGATCAAACCGGCCGAGCACTTCGACGAGGTCGGACTGCGCGGCCATGACAGTGTGGATGTCCTTGTAAACACCCGGCACCTCGTCGAGTCCGGCGGACAGGAGTTCGACACCGCGCTCGGCCAGCAGCTTTTTCGTGCCGCTCCAGGTGAATGACTGGAGCGCCTTGCTGCGGCTCATCACGCGGCCCGCGCCGTGCGACGCGCTGTTCAGCGACTCGGGGTGCCCCTTGCCGCGAACGACGAATCCGGGCGACGCCATCGAACCGGGAATGATTCCTAACACACCTTTGCCCGCCGGTGTCGCGCCCTTGCGGTGAACGATGAGCTCACGTTCCAGTCCGTTTACGACGTGCCGTTCCTTCCAGGCGAAGTTGTGGTGGTTTTCGATGTCGAGGATGACACGCGCGCCAAGCTTTTTCCCAATGTGTTTGTGGATGAGCTCATGGTTCGCGGCGGCATAACGTCCCATCAGGTTCATGGCGTTCCAGTATTCCTGGCCGTCCTCCTCATCGAGCGTGAGCCATGCCAAATGTTTCAACTCCTTCGGCAAATTCGAACGACGGGCCATCGCGCGTTTGCTATAGACATCGCAAACCTGCGCGCCGGTTCCGCGCGAACCCGAGTGACTGAGCAACGCGAGGTATTCGCCATGGGGCAAACCGAGATCATCGGTCGTCACGGTGAACGCGCCGAACTCGACGAAATGATTTCCACTGCCGCTGGTGCCGAGTTGGGTCCACGCCTTGTCGCGGAGGCGACGGGTCACCGGCGAAACCGTCCAGTCGTCGTCCATCACATCGTGATTGCGACGGTCCTTGAAGGTGCAGCCGATCCCGAAACGCGTTTCATTTTCGAGCATGTTCGCCAACCGGTCGCGCTGACCGGGAATGATGTTCGCCTTGCGGTCATAAACGGTGAGCTTCATCCGGCAGGCGATATCGACACCGACCGCGTAAGGAATCACGGCGTTTTCCGTGGCAAGAACGCCACCGATCGGAAGACCATAGCCCGGATGGGCATCCGGCATCAGCGCGCCCGCCACGGCGACGGGCAGGGCACAAGAGTTCGCCATTTGCCGCACGGCATCGGCTTCCAAGTCATCGCCCCACTGACGCCACGGCGCAAGTTCCGCCCGCGGCGTGAAGGCCGGTCGGTAAATCGCACGGGCCAACGGAGCCCGCAGCGGGTCTGCGAAAAACGCCGAGGGGTCGGCGACGATCTGGAAGATCTCCTCGCCCAGACGCGCGCCTTCATTCCCAGCCGCGATGTAGCGTTGGATGAATTCGTGCGCGTGTTGGATCGGCTCGCCCGCAGGCACGCCGAGGAGAATCAGGTCTTTGGATTTCATGATAGAGTTGGTTGTAAATTGAATGGGTGGACCGGAAGCGGTGTTTATTTTCAAAATGGTGGGTGTGTGGCGGCTTTCAACTCGGGAAGTCGGCGACTGTGATGAGGTTTGCGTGTTTCCTGTTGATGCTTGCAGGTTGACCCGTTGCACATTGATTTTTGACGGTCGGCATCGGAGTCGGTTAGGAGCGTTTTGCAGACGCAATGGACAGTGAGTCCAAGGTTTCAGTCACATCATCTTCGCGGCATTCGGCCGCCACACACCCGGATTCTTCATACCGTCAGCATGACGGACTGGGATTGGTTGAACTCATCGAGTTCGTCCTGGATCGCGGAGATCTCGGCTTCGAGTTCGGCGGCAAGCGCATCGACGGCGGGTTTCTTGAGCTGCGCCACATACTCGACCTCACAGGCGGAAAGCGAAAAGCCTCCACCTTCCTTGAAGACGCCTTGGCGGGTATCGAGGGATTTGACCGAAGCGACGAGGCCTTTGAGTTCCGCGAGCCGGAAGATGAGTGGATAGATCGCCACGTTGGCCGCGGCGATTGCGGATTTAACGGTGACGAGCTCATCGACTTTCGCACGGAGGGCCGCGAGCACGTCGTTGGCATCGTAATCGAAGGGCACCGTCGAGGCGCGGGAGTTCTGCGTGGAGAGGCGGACTTTGAGTTCCGCAACATCTCCGGCGAGTCGATTTTTGAGCTTCA